>NZ_JBHVEG010000049.1:0-37534 GCF_042802395.1 Promicromonospora sp. NPDC057488 | reverse complement strand
CCGCAGCACGCGGCCCAGCAGCACGCGGCTCAGACCAGCGAGTCCTGCCACGCCTCGTGCAGCCGCGCGTACCGCCCGTCGCCCGCGATCAGCTCGGCGGGTGTGCCGTCCTCGACCACCGCGCCGTGCTCCATCACGAGCACCCGGTCAGCGATCGCGACGGTGGAGAGCCGGTGCGCGATGATGATCGCGGTCCGGTCGGCCAGCAGGGTCTGCAGGCCCCGCTGCACCAGCCGCTCACCGGGCATGTCGAGGGACGACGTCGCCTCGTCGAGCACCAGCACCGCCGGGTCGGCGAGGAACGCCCGGGCGAACGACAGCAGCTGCCGCTGCCCCGCCGACACGCGCCCGCCGCGCTTGTTCACGTCGGTGTCGTAGCCGTCGGGCATCTCCATGACGAACTCGTGCGCGCCCACGGCCCGTGCCGCCGCCTCGATCTCCTCCTGGGACGCGCCCGGCCGGCCGAGCGCGATGTTCTCGCGCACGGACCCGCTGAACAGGTACGCCTCCTGCGTCACCATGACGACGGCACGTCGCAGGTCGGTCGAGGACAGGTCGCGCACGTCGATCCCGTCCAGCCGCACGGCGCCGGCCGACGCGTCGTAGAAGCGCGTGACCAGCTTCGCCACCGTGGACTTGCCGGCACCCGTGGTGCCGACCACGGCCACGGTCTGCCCGGCCGGGATCGTGAGGTCCAGGTCCGGCAGCACCACGGGGCCCTCGCCGTACTGGAACCGCACGTGGTCGAGCCGCAGCTCGCCCCGGGCCCGGTCGCCGGCCGCCGCCAGCGGCGTCGGGTTCGCGGGCTCGACGACGGTGGGCTCCTCGGCGAGCAGGCCCGACACCTTCTCCAGCGCCGCCGTGGCGGACTGGAAGGAGTTGTAGAACATGCCGAGCTGCTGCACCGGCTGGAAGAATCGCTTGCAGTACAGCAGCACCGCCGCGAGCACGCCCACCTCGAGGGCGCCGTCCAGCACCCGCCAGCCGCCGACCGCGAGCGCCGCGACGACCGTCAGGTTGCCGATCAGGATCAGGCCGGGCTGGAACCGCCCGTTGACGCCGAAGATCTGCAGGTTGGCGTCGCGGTAGTCCTCGCCGAGCTTGCCGTAGTCCGCCTCGGTGGTGGGCTCGCGGCGGAACGCCTGGACGGCGCGCATGCCGGTCATGGTCTCGACGAACTTGACGATGAGCCGGGCCGACGCCGTCCGCTGCTCCCGGTAGTACCGCTGGGACATGCGCTGGAACCAGCGGGTGAGCAGCCAGGCAGGGAGGAACGCGACGGCGAGCACGAGGCCGGAGCGCCAGTCGATGAGCAGCAGGCTCACGAAGGTGAACACCATGAGCAGCAGCGAGGAGACGACGCCGGTCAGGCCGCCGTCGAGCAGCTCCCGCAGCGCCTCCAGGTCGGAGGTCTGCCGGGAGATGATGCGGCCCGAGGTGTACGACTCGTGGAACTCGAGCGAGAGCCGCTGGGTCTGGCGGAACACGCGGCGGCGCAGGTCGAGCAGCACGGCCTGGGCGATGCGTGCCGCTGCTCGCACGTAGGCGCCGGCCGCGACGCCGCCGAGCACGGCCGCGACGAGGTATCCGGCGCCCGTCAGCACGAGCGGCGTGACGGATCCGTCCTGCAGGGCAGGCACCGCCTTGTCGATCGCGACGGCCACGAGCCACGGCCCGGCCACCTGCCCGAGCGTGGACGCGACCACGAGCACGGCGGCCCAGGACAGCGCCTTCTTGTGGGAGCGCAGCAGGTCGCCGAGCAGCTGCATGGACCGGGTGCGGACGGCGCGCGACGCGTCCGTGCCGAGCAGGGTCTCGTCGTCCGCGGCGGCGTCGGTGGGCCGACGGCGGCCGGACCCCGCGGTGGTGGTCTCGGTAGTCGCGGTCATGACAGCGCCTCCTGGCTCTCGGGGTGGGCGTTCCTGGGATCGGCCTGTCCGGGATCGGCAGAACCGGCACCGGCGCTGTCCCCCTCGTGCGCCTCGTAGTCCTGTTCGAGGCTCGAGATGATGTACCGGTAGTGCGGGTCTGTGGCGAGCAGGTCGTGGTGCGTGCCGACGGCGGTGATGCGTCCGCCCTGCAGCACGGCCACCCGGTCGGCCAGGGCCACCGTGGAGGGCCGGTGCGCGATGATCAGGCTGGTCGTGGCCTGCAGCACGTCCCGCAGGCGGGCGGTGACTGCCTCCTCGGTGGTGACGTCGAGGGCGGACAGCGGGTCGTCGAGCACGAGCACCCGCGGCCGGGCCGCGATGGCCCGGGCCAGCGCGAGCCGTTGCCGCTGACCGCCGGACAGCGACATGCCCTCCTCACCGATCCGCGTGCCGACGCCGTCGGGCAGGTCCAGCACGAACTGGGCCTGGGCGACCTCCAGCGCCTGCGTCATGAGCGCCTCGCGCTCGCGCTCCGGCAGGTCGTCGCGCACGCCGAGCAGCACGTTGTCCCGGACGGAGGCGGAGAACAGCGTCGGGTCCTCGAAGGCGACGGCGACGCGCTCGCGCACCTGGGCGCGGGTCATGTCGCGTACGTCGACACCGTCCACCTCGACCACGCCCGCCGTGACGTCGAAGAGCCGGGGCGCGAGCATCGCGAGGGTCGACTTGCCGGAGCCGGTCAGGCCGACCAGGGCGGTGGTGGTGCCGGGCGGCAGCTCCAGGTCGACCTGGTCAAGCACGGGGCGGGCGGCGTCGTCGTACCGGAAGGTGACGTTGCGGAAGGCGACGTGACCGCCGGTCTCCCCCGTGGCGGGCGGCAGCTCGGCGGGCCGGGCCGGGTCCGTGAGCGGGTTGACGGTCTCGATGACCTCGAAGAACCGGTCGACGGCGGTGCGAGCGTTGAGCGTCATCGACAGGGTCATGCCGAGGTCGACGACGGGCCCGTTGATGACCGCGGTGGTGGTGAAGAACGCGACCAGCGCACCGAGTGTCATGTCGCCCTGCGCCACCAGGTAGACGCCGACCACGAGGGCGACGGCCTGCGTCGCCTCGGGGATCACGCGCAGCGCGGTGGTCAGGCCGGCGTCGGTGGTGGCCTTGCGGATCTCGGTCTCGCGCAGCTCGGACGCCTGGTCGGTGAACGAGTCCAGGGCGTCCGGGCCGCGGCCGAAGGCCTTGAGCACGCGGATGCCGTGCACCGACTCCTCGACGGTGGTGGCCAGGTCGCCCGACTGGTCCTGGGAGAGCCGCGAGATCTTGCGGTACTTGCGGGAGAACCGGAACGCCAGGATCGTCACCGGGATCGCGCCGCACAGGAAGATCACGCCGAGCCAGCCGCCGGTGACCACGAGCAGCGCGACACCCACGACGATTGTCACGAAGCTGACCACGAGCTGCAGGATGCCGAACACGAGCCAGCGGCGCAGCAGGCCGAGGTCGCCCATGATGCGGCTGAGCAGCTGCCCGCCGGGCCAGCGGTCGTGGAACGCGACCGGGAGGTCCTGCAGGTGCTTGAACAGCGCCATGCGCATCACGGCCTCGACCCGGGTGCCGGGGAACATGACGAGCGTGCGGCGCAGGAGGATCAGTCCGGCCTCGCCCACGCCGAGCGCGGCGACGAGGACGACGGACCAGATCAGGCCCGACCAGTCGTGCTCGCGGGCGCCGGCGGTCAGCGGACCGTCGGTGACCCACTGGAGCACGCGCGGGATGGCGAGCGCCATGAGGCTGGCGCCGAGGGAGGCCACCAGTCCCCCGACCAGACGCGGCAGTGCGGGCCGGACGTAGGGGTAGAGGCGGCGGATCGACGCGAAGGTGCTGCGCTCCGCGCCGGGCGGACTACTGGGGTCAGAAGAAGGATCGGATCGATTCGAGCGTTCGTCTGTGGGAGGCATCACAACCATTATCCCGCCGGGCGCAAGTTGTTAGTTTCGGTAAGCACCTTTCTTCTTGTGACCTGCGCCACAGCATTCCGGGCCGACGGCGGGGCGCGGATCGGGCCCGGATTCAGCGCACGCGCACCGACAGGCAGGTCACGCAGCCCTCGAGCTTCTCGAACTCGCTCACGGGCGTGGTGCGCACCGTGAGCCCCCGCTCGCGCAGCAGCGCGGCGGTCCCCGGCGCCCCCTCGGACAGCAGGACCGTGTCCTGGTCCAGCACGACGACGGCGGTCCCCTCGGCCTCGGGAACCGGCAGGAAGGACGGGAACACGGACGGGTCGTCGACCAGCGGCGGGTACCCGATCACGGTGCCGTCCGGCAGCGCGGTGACGGCCGTCTTCAGGTGCAGCGCCTTCGTGACCGGCACCTCGACGACGCTCCAGCCGCGCGGCTCGAGCAGCGCCCGCAGCTGGGCCGCACCCTCGGCGTTGGTGCGCAGCGTCCGGCCCACGTAGACGGTGCGGCCGACCTTGAGGATGTCGCCGCCCTCCAGGGTGCCGGGCTCGGCGATCTCGGCGACCTCGCGCCCGGTCGCCGCGGCCACGGGCCGCATCGACTCGATCTCGCCGCGCCGGGACAGGGCGCCGGGCCGGGTCAGGACGGCCAGCCCGCGCGCGTCGGACCCGGGCGCGTCGAACACCACCACGGCGTCCTCGACGAACACGCCGTCGGGGTGCTCGTCGGCGGCGGGCAGCTCGCGCACCGCCCAGCCCAGGTCCCGGAACACGTCCACGTACCGCGCCCACTGCGCCGCGGCCAGGGCCGCGTCGACGGGGACGCGCTCGAGGTGCGTCAGCTCGCCGTCGGCCAGGGCGGGCGACGGCGGGCGGACGAGCAGGGTGCGGTGCGCGGGCTCTGTGGTGACCATCCTGCGACGTTAGCCCACCGGGACATCGGCGGCCGCGAGCGCCGCCTCCCGGCCGAGGTAGGCCATCCGCGCGACCTTGGGCCCCTGCGGCGACTCGAACGAGACCACCTCGCCCGCGGTGAACCCCATGACCTGCATGCGGCGCAGCGCCTTCTCGTTGTGCGCGTCCGGCTCCCCCACCAGGCGGCGGGTGCCCGCCCCCGCGAAGAGGAACTCGCGCATGGCCGGCCCGAGCACGGTCCACGGGTCCTCGGGCGCGCCGTGCCGGGCGACCGGCCCGCGGCTGCCGAGGAAGAAGTGCAGCCCGAGGTCGCCGGGCAGCACGTCGTAGGCGGTGCCGATCGGGTCGTGCTCCGGGTGGTAGGCCTGCACGAGCACCACGGGCTCACCGTCCCACCGCACGAGGTAGGCGTGGTGGGTCTCCAGGGAGTCCACGAAGGCGTAGGTGTCCCGCACCTCGTCGCGGGTGTGCTCCCCCATCCCCCAGAACGCGGCCCGCGGCTGCGTGAACCACCCGTGCAGCAGGCCGGCGTCGGCGTCCGGGTCCAGCACGTGGGCCGTGACGACGCCGTGGGGCCCGAAGTCGCGGCGCCACACCTCGGCGCCGCGGGCGCCGTTCAGCAGGCGCAGGCTGGTGTCGGCCGGGCGCAGGCGGTCCCAGTCGGTGACGACGGCGGTGGTGCGGGCGTCGGCCCACGTGGCGTGCTGGTCGTCGAAGTGCGCGCCGCCGGGCCGGCCGTCGGCGCCGAACGGCACGCCCCACCGGCTCTTCGTGCGGTCCGACAGGTCCCAGACGTACCGGGCCACCGAGGCGCGGTAGGCCGTGGGCGCGACACCCGGCGAGCCGCCCGTGCAGCGCACCGACTCGTTGTTCCCCGAGACCGGGGCGGGCCGCACGCCGAGCGGGCCGCCCGGCACCGCGGGCGCCGGCAGGTCGGGCGCCAGCAGTTCGGGCACCGGCAGGAGCGGGGCCGGGACGTGCAGGTCGCCCCAGGTGGGTCCCTCGGGGACGACGCCGGCCGCGCCGCCCGCGCCGGCCACCCCGCCCGCGACCTCGGCCAGCGCCGCGCTCGCCTCGGCCGCCACGTCGATCCGCAGCCGCTCCCCGTCCGGCCCGTCGACGACGAGCCAGTCCGCGGCCAGGATGCGGGCGAGCCCCGCCCCGACGGCGGCGGCGACGTCGAACACCCCGCCCAGCACCGGCGCGAGCGCCGGGTCCTGCCCGTGCGGCTCGTGCAGCGCGGCGAGCACGGGGTGCCCGGCCAGGCGGCGGGCCAGAGCGTCGCGCCAGCGCATGTAGAGGGCGGCGTCGGTCGATGACGCGTCCACGTGGGCGCCGCCGTCGGCCCAGTTCCGCAGTCGGACCGCGGCCGCCGACGTGTCGTGGGCCAGGTGGCCCACCAGGTCCGGCGCTCCGAGGTCGCGGGTGTCGCCGTGGATCCGGGCCTGCGTGGCGGGCGACTCCGGGGCGGTGCCTGCCGCGAGCAGCTGCCGGATCCGCTCGGCGCGGTGCGGCGCGTAGGACCAGCCCAGGGCGTGCGCCTCCCGGCCCGTCCGCAGGTCGCGCGGGCCGGAGCCCGGCCGGCCGTCGGCCCCGGCGGGCCGCTGGGTCGCGGGCCGCTCGTTGGCGTCGACGGCGACCTCGGTCACCGGCGCGGGCGCCGGGAGGTCGACGTAGCCGTCGGCCGGCTTCGCGGTGGGCAGCGCCAGCTCGGGCGCTCCGGCCGGGACGGCGGGGACCTTGCCCGCCGTCAGGCTCAGCACGTCGCCCGCGCTGTCGGCGGTGAGCACCCGGTTGACGGGGTCCACCCATCCGGCGAACGCGTCGGCGACGTCGCGCGCCGTGCGGGCGTGCAGCAGCGCGCGCCACACCCCGACGCCGACGTCGGACAGCTCGCGGGCCGGCCAGTGCAGCCGCCAGCCGTCGGGTCCGGCGCTGTCCGCGCCGTCGGCCACGACCTCCACGTGGTGCGCGGCGGCGTTGGTGATACCCCAGGCCACGGAGGACCCGGAGCCACCGGCGGGCGTGCCGTGCACCGCGTGCCCGAAGTGCGGCACACCCGGCACCCCCGGGAAGGCGAACCCGAGCACGTCGTACGGCGCGGCCGGGTCGGTGCACGCGAGCCGGACCTGCTGGTAGGGACCGGGCAGCTCCAGGGTGCGGTGCGGGTCGCCCGCGACCAGCGGGCTGCCCGACTCGGTGAACCGCCCGTTGACGGCCCACGCGTTCGACCCGGAGCCGCCGTCGGCCGCGAACAGGCCCAGCACCCGATCCAGGGGCACGCCCGGGACGTGCAGGTGCCGGGCCACGTGGGCGCGCCACAGGATGCTCGGGAACCCGTTGAACAGCACGTGGCTCGCGAGGAACACCCCGATCGGCGTCCACGGCTGCCAGGGCCGGAACGGCACCCCGGCCAGCTCGGGCACGTCGCGGCCGCCGGCCAGCAGCCCGGCGCTGACGCCGTCGGCGTAGGCCGCCAGCCACGCGCGCTCGGGCTGCGCCAGGGCGTCGTGGATCTCGCGGGCCGTGGCGGCCAGCCGCTCCCGGGCGGCGAACCGGTCCCAGGCCGCGCCCGCCGGGCCGGCGATCTCGCCGTACCGCTCCTCGGCCCGCATCCGGTCCGCCTCGACCTGCAGCCCGCGGTCCTGGGCCGTCACCCAGCCCTGGCCGTAGGCCAGCGCCGTCTCCGTGGCGGCCCGCACGTGCGGGATGCCGAGTTCGTCACGAAACAGGTCGAAGTCCACGTTCCCTATCATCTCTCCGCGTTCATTCTTCTGAGGTTCATCTCTCTGGGGTGCGCCGCACGGGGTTGGCGAGCGTACCCGCGTAGATCAGCGACTGGGACTGGTTGGTCAGGTCCACCATCTGGAGCGTGTTGCGCAGCTGCAGGCGGTTCAGGCACGAGTGCGCGAACCGCGCGGCCCGCAGGTCGACGCCGATCCCGGGCCGGGAGCCGGCCAGGTCCGGGTGCTCGGCCGCGTGCCGGTCGATGGTCTCGGCCACCAGGGCCCAGAACCGCTCCTCGCCCAGCACGCCGTCCTCGGCGAGGATGCCGGACAGGTGCCGCAGCACGCCGTCGAACACGTCGGTGAAGATCGCGAGCGCCTTCTCGTCGTCGTCCACGACGGCGCGGATGCGCTCGACGCCCGCGGGCAGGGCGCCGTGCCCGAGCATGGCGACCTCCTCGCCGATGTCCTTCATGATGGCGCGCCGCACGACGCCGTCGCGCAGCACCAGGATGAGGTTCTCGCCGTGCGGCATGAACGCGAGCTCGTAGGTGAGCAGGCAGTGCACCAGCGGGTAGAGGTAGGCGTCGAGGTAGGCGCGCAGCCACTGCTCCGGCGGCACGCCCGACTCGCGGACCAGGGCGGACGCGAACGAGGCGCCGCTCGCGTCGCGGTGCAGCAGGCTCGCCATGGTCACGAGCCGCTCGCCCTGCTCCAGCCGGGGCACGGGCGACTCGCGCCACAGGGCGGCGAGCATCTTGCGGTGCGGGTTGGGCTGCGGCGTGCGGTGGTAGACGTCGCCCGTGTAGCCGACGGCGGCGAGCTCGCGCAGCACGCCGAACCCGGCGCCGCGCAGCGTCGCGTCGTTAGCGACGAGCCGCGCCACCCAGTCGTTGATCTCCGGGGTGGCGCGCATGTACGCCGGGGACAGCCCGCGCAGGAACCCCATGTTCTGGATCGCGAGCGCCACCTTGACGTAGTGCCGCTCGGGGCGCGTGCGGTTGAACATGGTGCGGATCGACTGCTGGGGCTGGTACTCGTCCGACCCGGGGCCGAGCGGCACGAGGTCGCCGCGCGCGACGTCGGCCGCGAAGGTCACCGCGACGCGGTGCTCCCACTGCCAGGGGTGCACGGGCAGGTAGAGGTAGTCCGCCGGGTCGAGGCCGCGGGCGGCGAGGCGGGCGGCGAACGCGGCGCGCTCGGCGTCGGACAGCTCGCCCGGGGTGCCGGGGACGCCGTAGTGGCCCGCCTCGGTCTGGTCGGCGCCGAGCGCCAGGTGGGTGTGCTCGCGGCGGGCGGCGAGCCACAGCATGCGCAGGCGCTCGCCGCGCTCGGGCGCGTAGGCGCGGTAGTCGCGCAGGGAGAAGCCGATGCGGCCGTTGTTCGCGACGAAGCTCGGGTGCCCCTCGGTCATCGCGGCCTCGACCTGCTGGAACGCCTCGGCGGTCGCGTGCGTGCCGGACGCCGTCCGGGCCGCCTCCAGCAGGCCGGCCACCGAGGCGGTGGTGCCGTCGAGCTCGCGCTCGCGCTTCGCCGCGGCGCCGGCCAGGGTGGCCGACAGCTCCTCGAGGTACGTCGCCAGCAGGGTGTCGGGCACCTGCAGCAGCGGCTGCAGCTCGGTGATCAGCTCCAGGGCATCCACGGGCAGGTCGACGACGCCGCGCAGTCCGGCGTCGGCCGTGCGGCGGATGGACGCCGCGTCGATCACCCAGTGCTCCAGGGCGTAGCGGCGGGCGGTGAACCGGTAGGTCACGCCGTCCAGGTCGAGGCGGTAGGTGTCGGGGGTCGTGGCGCCGGTGTTCCCGGCGGCCCCGTTCCTGGCAGCCCCGTCCGGCTCCGGCTGGAAGAGGCGCTCGTGGGCGAGCTCCGCCAGGGCCTTGGCGGCCAGGTGCCGGTGGGCGTGCGCCAGGTGCCCGTCCGTCAGGTGCGTGGCGACCATGGGATCGGGCCGGTGGGTCGCGGGCTCGGGGCGGGCCGCGAAGCCGTCGCCCAGGGCGGAGGCCGCGAAGTCGGCGCGGGTCGCGATGCTCAGCGCCGCGCGCTTGGCGTGCGCGCCCCGGCCGAGGTCCACCTCGCGCAGCACGCGGAAGCCCGCTGCGGCGTTCTTGGCGGCGATCTTCCGGTTGCCGACGTCGGGCTCGACGACGACGCGGAGGGCGCCCTGGCCGGAACCGGCGGGCGCGCCGCCGTCCGACAGGCAGAACCGCATGACGGCTGTCATCACGGCGTCCGTCAGGCCGTGCCGGGGCGTCGCGGGCGGGGCCACGAGCAGGTGCATGCCGAGGTCGCCGGGCAGCGTGTCGTGCACGCCGTCGAGCAGCACCCCGGGGTCGTACGTCTCGGTGAGGAACACCGCTTCGCCGTCCAGCCGCCCGAGCCAGGCGTTCTCGGCCGGGCGCGCGACGATGCCGGCCAGGTACTCGCGCACGTCGTCGACGTGCAGGTCGCCCATCTGCCAGAAGGACGACGCCGGGTGCGCGAGCCAGCGCTGCACCAGCTCCGCGTCGCGGTCCGGGTCGACGGGTTCGATCGTGACCTCGCCGAGGCGGGTCGCGGTCGCGAAGACGTGCGTGGTCGTCGGGGCGCTCACCGGGCGGCCTCCATCTCGTCGTGGGTCTGGTCGTGGGTCTGGTCGTGGGTCTGGTCGTGGACCTGGTGGCCGGGCAGGCCGAACTGCTGGAAGGCGATCCGGCGCTCGACCGGGTACGGCTCGCGGCCCGTGACGTTCGCGAGGATCACCGAGTTGCGCCAGGGCCCGAACCCGAGGTCGGGGGCCGTGACGCCGTGGGTGTGCTCCTCGCCGTTGACGACGTGGATCCGCCGGTCGTCGTCGACGGTGTAGTCGCGGGTCACGGCGTAGCGGCCGCGCGCGTCGAGGTTGACCAGGCCCGGGGCCAGGAACGCGGGCACCGTGGCCGCGTAGCCCGTGGCGGCGACGATCGCACCGGTGCGGCGCTCCACCGTCGTGCCGAGCTGGGCGTGGCGGAGGGTGAGCACGTACTCGCCCGCGCCGTCCGCGCCCCCGGCGTCGTACCGGGCGGCGACCACCTCCGTGTCGGACAGCAGCGTGGTCGGCACCTCGGCCCCCAGCGCGGACCGGCGGTACAGGGTGTCGTAGATGTCGTCGATCAGGTCGCCGCTGATGCCCTTGTACAGGTTGCGCTGCTCGCGCCCCAGCACGTCGCGCCGCTCGATCGGCAGCGACACGTAGTGGTCGGTGTACTCGGGCGACGTCATCTCCAGCGTCAGCTTCGTGTACTCCATGGGGAAGAACCGCGGCGAGCGGGTCACCCAGTCCACGCGGTGCTCCCCCGGCCCGGTGCCGCAGTCCTCCAGCAGGTCGCGGTACACCTCGGCCGCGGACTGCCCGCTGCCCACCACCGTGACCGAGCCCGCCGCCCGCAGCGCGTCGCGGTTCGGCAGGTAGTCGCTGGTGTGCACCACGGGGCCCGCGCCCTCCCGGCCGTCCAGGCCGGCCAGGAAGGCGGGCAGCCGCGGCTGGGTGCCGGTGCCCAGCACGAGGTGCTTGGCACAGTATTTCTCGACGCCGTCGGCCGTCCGGGCGGTCACCTCGAACAGGTAGCCGGACGGCGCTGCCGGGTCCGGCACGCGGACCACGCTCGTCACCTGCCGCCCCCAGCGAAGCGTCGGGAGCTGCCCCGCGACCCAGCGGCAGTACTGGTCGTACTCGGCGCGCAGCGGGTAGAACGACTCGCGGATGTAGAACTGGTACAGCCGCCCCGTCTCCTTGAGCCACGCCAGGAACGAGTACGGCGACGTCGGGTCGGCCATCGTCACCAGGTCGGCCAGGAACGGCACCTGCAGCGTGGTGCCCTCGATGAGCATCCCCGCGTGCCAGGAGAAGCCGTCGCGCTGGTCCAGGAACACGGCGTCGACGTCGTCCAGGGGCTGGGCGAGGGCCGCCAGGCCCAGGTCGAACGGACCGATGCCGATGCCGAGCAGGTCGTAGGTGCGGGTCATCGGCCCTCCTCCGCGGTCGGGGCGCCCTCTTCGGCGCCGGCATCCTCAGGACCATCCTCCGCGCGACCCTCCCCCGCGCGACCGTCCTCCGCGCGACCGTCCTCCGCGCGACCGTCCTCGGCCCGCGCGAGCCGCGGGTGCACGTCCCGGCACGGCGGCTCGTCGGTGTCCGCGAGCGCCTCCCCCGCGAGCAGCCCGTGGGCGGCGGAGCGGACGAGCTCGAGCACTCCGCGGATGTCGGCGAGGGTGGCGTCAGGGTTGAGCAGGGTGAGCTTGAGGCAGGGGCGGCCGTCGATGACGGTCTTGGCGACCAGGGCGCGGCCCGAGTCGAACAGCACGCGCCGCACCTGCGGCACCAGCGCGTCGGCGTGCGCGGGGTCCAGGCCGTCGGGCTCGTAGCGGAACAGGACGGTGGACAGGTCGGTGGTGCCGACCAGCCGGAAGTCGCGGTCGCCGGCGAGGTCCTGGCGCACGGCGGCGGTCAGGTCGCAGACGGCGTCCACCATGGCGCCGATGCCGTCCGCGCCGAGCGCGCGGAGGGTGACCCAGAGCTTGAGGGCGTCGAAGCGGCGCGTGGTCTGCAGCGACTTGTCGACTTGATTGGGCTCGGCGTTCTCCTCCGGGTTGAGGTAGTCGGCGTGCCACGCGACGGGCGCCAGGTCGGCGCGCTCGCGCACGATCAGTGCGCTGGACGAGACGGGCTGGAAGAACGACTTGTGGAAGTCGACGGTGACGCTGCGCGCCCGCTCGATGCCGTCCAGCAGGTGCCGGCGCGTGGGGCTGACCAGCAGGCCGCAGCCGTAGGCGGCGTCGACGTGCAGCCAGGTGCCGACGGCGTCGCACAGGTCGGCGATCGGGCCGAGCGGGTCGATGCGGCCGCGGTCGGTGGTGCCGGCCGTGGCGACGACGGCGATCACGGTGTCGCCGGTGCGCTCGATGTCGACGAGGGTCTCGCCCAGCGCGTCGGCGCTCATCCGCCCCTCGGTGTCGGTGCCGACGGCGACCACGGCGTCGTCGGGCAGGCCGAGCAGCAGCGCGGACTTGGCGACGCTGAAGTGGCTGGCCGTGGTGGCGAGGATGCGCATCGACTCCAGGCGGGTGCCGGCGCGGCGCGCCCGCTCGCGGGCCAGGAACAGGGCCTGGAAGTTGGACTGGGTGCCGCCCGAGGTGAAGATGCCGTCGGCCGGCGCGTCGCCGTCCACCGCGAAGCCGATGCGGCCCGCCGTCCACTCGACCAGGCGCCGCTCCATGAGGGTGGCCACGGTGGACTGGTCGTAGGTGTCGACCGAGGTGTTGATCGCGGCGAGCATCGTCTCGGCGCCCACGGCGGGCAGCGCGACCGGGCAGTTCAGGTGCGCGGCGTAGGTGGGCTCGTGGAACCAGATCGCGTGCCTCGCGTACAGCTCGGCGGCCTCCCGCAGCGCCTCGGCCGTGCCCGACGGCGGGCCGTCCAGGTCGACGGCGTCCACCAGGCCCTGCAGCTCGGGGCGGCTGGCGCCCGAGAACGGCTGGGTGACGGAGGTCAGGCGCGCGGCGATGTCGTCGGCGACCGCGTGGACCGTGTCCGCATAGGTGCTCGCGGTGGCCCCGCGCAGCAGCGCGGTCGTGTCGTGTCTCGTACCCGGCGAGGGTGCGGCGGGCACTGGCTGCGTCACTGCGGGCAGGCGTGAGGGCATGCGGAAGGCTCCTCGTGAAGGCGAAAGGAACGCCGCCCGGACCGGACGGCGTAGAGCAACTTAGGTTTGCCTGACCTAACTTAATCCTTGGGCGAACCGCGTCAAGCCATGGGGCATACCGGATACGTGGCGCGGGTCACTCTCCCGCCGACCGGCCGGGCGGACCGGCCCGCGCTTGTTTATAAACAAACGTTCACTTATGGTCGACACATGACCACCGAACTCCTCCCCCTGGCCGGCAAGGTCGCCCTCGTCGCCGGCGCCACCCGCGGTGCCGGCCGCGCCACCGCGATCGAGCTGGGCGCGCTCGGCGCCACCGTCTACGGGACGGGCCGGTCCACCCGCGCCGGGCGCTCGCCCATGGACCGGCCCGAGACCATCGAGGACACCGCCGAACTCGTGACGGCCGCCGGCGGCCAGGGCGTCGCCGTCCGCTGCGACCACACCGACGCCGACGACGTCGCCCGGCTCGTGGGGCGCATCCGCACGGACCACGGCCGGCTCGACGTGCTGGTGAACGACATCTGGGGCGGCGACCCGTTCCTGAGCTGGGACCAGCCCGTCTGGGAGCACCCGCTGGACGCGACGCTCGGCGTGCTGCGCAACGGCATCGAGACGCACCTGATCACCAGCCACCACGCGCTCCCGCTCCTGCTGGAGGGCACGGACGGCCTGGTCGTCGAGGTGGGCGACGGCAAGGAGGCGGTCCCCTACCGCGGGAACATGGCCTACGACCTGGTCAAGACCGCGGTCGTGCGGATGGGGACGGGCCTGGCCCACGAGCTCACGCCCCGCGGCGTGACGGCGCTGACGGTCACGCCCGGGTACCTGCGCTCCGAGTCGATGCTCGACCACTTCGGGGTCACCGAGGAGAACTGGCGCGAGAACACCCGGGACGTGCCGTACTTCGAGCACTCCGAGACACCCCACCTGCTCGCCCGCGGGATCGCCGCGCTGGCGGCCGACGCCGGCCGGGCCAGGTTCGCCGGTCAGACCCTGGGCTCCTGGGACCTGATGCGCGAGTACGACCTGCGCGACCTCGACGGGACCCGGCCCGACTGGGGCGCCGTCGACCGCGCGGCGCGCGACCTGACCCTCGTCGACGGCATGCCGGGGCCGGCCTGATGCCCCGTCCCCGCACCGTCAGCGACGAGGCGATCCTCGACGCGACGCACGACCTCGCGCTCCGGATCGGCCCGGCGCGGCTGACCTTCGCCGCGGTCGCCGCCGAGGTCGGGCTGTCGGCCGCGACCCTGGTCCAGCGGTTCGGCACCAAGCGCGACCTGCTCCTGGCGGTCGCCACGCGCGGCGTCGACCTCTGGGTCGGCGCCGCGGACCGGGCCGGCTCGGGCACTCCCCTGGACCGGCTCGTGGCCGGCCTCGTGCTCGCCGTCGAGACCATCCGGACGCCGGAGCAGATGGCCAACTCGGTCACCATGCTGCAGCTCGACCTCAGCGACCCCGACTTCCACGCCCAGACCCTCCGGGGCGCCCAGGGCGTCCGCGCGGGCATCGAACGGGACCTGCGGGCCGCCGTCGAGGCGGGCGAGCTGCGGGCCGACGTCGACCCGGTGACGCTGGCGACGACCGTCGAGACCACCTACCACGGGGCGATGATCAGCTGGGCGATCCACCGCGAGGGATCGCTCGCGGACTGGATGCGCCGGCAGGTGGAGAACGCGCTGCGGCCGTACCGGACCACGGACCGGCCGGCGGGTTAGGCCGGTCAGCGCCCGCCCGCCACCCGCAGCGTCTCGCCGGTGACGTACGAGGCGTCGTCGGACAGCAGGAACGCGACCGCGGCCGCGACGTCGTCCGGGTCGCCCACGCGGCCCGACGGGTTGGTGGCGCCCACCCGGTCGGCGCGGTCCGGGTCGCCCGCGTCGGCGTGGATCCGCGTGGCGACGGTCCCGGGCGCGACGCCGACCACGCGGATGCCGTCCGGGGCGGCCTCGAGCGCGAGGCCCTTGGTCAGGGCGTCGACGCCGGCCTTGGCCGCCGCGTAGTGCACGTACTCCCCCGGCGAGCCGAGGGTGGCGGCGGCCGAGGACACGTTGACCAGCACGCCGCCGCGGCCGCCCCGGGCGGGGCTCAGCGCGCGGACCGCCGCGCGGGCCACCAGGACGGCGGACGTGAGGTTGAGGTCGATCACCCGCCGCACCACGTCCGGCGGCGTGTCCGCGAGCGGGCCGATGTGCAGGGTCGCGCCGGCGTTGTTCACCACGGCCGTGAGCGTGCCGAGCTCGGCCGCGGCGGCGAACGTCGCCTCGATCCCCTCGTCGGTCGTGAGGTCCGCGGGGACCACGACGCACCGCACGCCCCGCTCCCGCACGGCCGCCTGCGTCGCGGCGGCGGCCTCGTCGTCCCGGGCGTAGCCGAGCACGAGGTCGTGCCCGGCGGCGGCGAGCCGCAGCGCGACGGCGGCCCCGATCCCGCGGGTCCCACCGGTGACGAGGGTCAGTTCCTGGCTCATGCCGCCATGCTAGGTTCACCGGCGCTCCCTGATCGAAGACCAGACACGAGGACCAGGGGCGAGGGCCAAGGGCGAGGACCAGGGAAGGACCCGGAAGGTGGACCAGCTTCAGCTCCGCGAGGCGGACGACGCCGACGACGCCGCGGTGCTCGACCTCATGACGCAGTACATGACGTGGGCCCTGGCCACGTTCGAGCGGACCTACGGGTTCGCCATGACGTCGACGGAGGCCCAGCACACCGGCGCGGCCCTGGCCAAGTTCCGCAGGCCGTCCGGCCTGCTGGTCGTGGCCGAGGTCGACGGCGCGCCCGCCGGCGTCGCCGCGCTGCGCGCGCAGGACGACGGCGTCGTCGAGATCAAGCGGATGTTCGTGCGCCCGGAGCTGCAGGGCCGGCACGTCGGCTCGGCGATGCTGGACCGGCTCCTCGAGCAGGCCCGGGACGACCTCGGGGCGCGGGTGGTGCGGCTGGACAGCAACAGGTTCATGACGGACGCCCACCGCCTGTACGAGTCCCGGGGGTTCGTGGAGCGCGACCCCTATCCCGGGTCCGAGATCCCCGCCGAGCTGCAGCACCTGTGGCGGTTCTACGAGCGCCCGCTCGGCTGAGGGCCCGGCGGACCGCCCCGTAGCGCCTCGGCCGTGACGAGCGCGGCGGGCGCGAGCGCGGGTGCGCCGTCCTCGACGTCCCACAGGGCGTTCTGCAGCAGGCGCCCCAGCGTCCAGCCGGCCGCCCGTTCCCGGTCGAGGTCGAGCACCTCCGTGAGCACGTCGAACCTCCGGCGCACCACCCGCCGGGCGTCGCCGCCCGCCACGACGTCGTCCCACCGGCTGTCGAGGGCCGGCCACAGGTCGAAGCCCGGGTCGCCCACCAGCGGCTCCGGGTCGATCGCGAGCCACGGCTCGCGCTCCGCGGCGAGGACGTTGTCGTAGTGCAGGTCCCAGTGCAGCATCCGGTCGCCGGGCTCGGCGGCCAGCTCCGCGACGACCGCGGCCCAGTCCCGCAGGACGCGCCGCTCGGCCGGGTCCGCCAGGCCCGGGACGGCTCGCGGGACCTGCTCCAGCAGCGCGGCGGCGACGTCGCGCAGGTGCGGCAGCCCGGGCGCCGGCGGGACGGCGAGCAGCCGGGCGTGCAGCTCGGCGAGGACCTGGATCACCACGCCGTCGTCCGGGAGCGTGGCGAGGGTGCGGGCGCCGTCCAGCCGCTCCAGGAGCATCGTGCCGCTGCCGGGGTCGTGGTCGAGCAGCCGCACCGTCCCGTGCCCGTCCCACGCGCGCAGCCCGGCCAGGGCGGCGGCGGTCTCGGCGCGGGGCGGCTGCAGCTTGAGCACCGCACGCACGCCGTCCCGCCTCGCCACGGGCACGACGAGCGACGCCGCCCCCGCCGACGTCGCGCCGTCGCGCCGCAGGTCCCAGCGGTCCAGCAGGTCGGCGACCAGGCCGGGCAGCGCGGCGGTCCACGCCCGGCCCTCGTCGCCGAGGCTCCGGGCATACGAGGCCGCGAGCGCCGCCGGGACCTCGACCCCTGGTGAGCTCATGCTCAGCGCTGCGGGTGCACCGGGTCAGGCCCGACGGCGGCCGCGAGCCGGTCGAGGAAGGCCTGCTCGGTCGCGGAGATCTTGACCCGCTTGCTGAAGAAGCCGCCCTCCCTGGTCCGGACGGCCCCGGCGACGCGAGCGCCGATCCGCAGCAGCCACTCGCGGTAGGCGGCGACGTCCTCCTCGTCCGCCCGTGCCCGCAGGAGCGTGAGCACGGCCCCGCTCAGCTCGACCGCGTGCCCCGCCTCGGCCTCCGGGTCACGCGGCTTGCCCAGCTCCGCCGCCTCCTGCGTGGCGGCGGCCGCCGCGGCGACCCCGACGCGCGCGGCGGGGTTGGCTGCCGCCTCGGCCTCGGCCGCGGCGTCCGCCTCGCCCTTGTCGCGCAGCGCGAGCGCCACGGAGCGCACGAAGTCGTTCTCGTGCTCCCGGGCCTTGCGGATCGCCAGGCCGCCGGCCGTGGCCTCCCGCAGGAACCTGATCCCGCCGTGCTCGCCGTCGACGACGGCCGCGCCCCTGAGCACCGCGCCCGGGGCCTCCAGGATCTGGTCGAGCTCGTCGGCGCTGAAGTCGGACAGGTTCGTCATGCGCACGCTTTCTGTCGGGGTCGTGTGCTGACCGAACGCCCCGGCGTGCCGGGTGGTTCCCGTGCCCGGCCAGGCTTTCCGCAGGTCAGGCCGCCTTCCCGGCCGGGTCGCCGCGCCCCTCGGGCACCGGACGACGCCCGCCGGGCATGCTGGGCCCATGGACCCCGTAGCCGTGGTGGTGGCAGTGGCCGTGCTGGCCCTGGTGGCGTTCGGCATCGTGACCGCGCTGCGCCTGGAGTCCCCGTGGCTGCAGCCGGTCGCGATCGCGCGCGCCACGGTGCAGCTCGGGCTGCTCAGCCTCGTGCTGACGGGCGTGCTGGCCGACGGCGCCTGGGTGCTCGTGTTCCTGGCCGTCATGGTCGTCGCCGCCACGGCGGTCGTGCTGCGCCGGGCCGACCTGCCCCTGCGGTACGCGCCGCGCCTGGCGGGTGTGCTGGTCGTCGCCGCGGCCGTGCCGATGACCGTCGTGTTCGCCACGGGCGCGCTGCCGGCCGAGTCGCGCTATCTCCTGGCGATCGGGGGCATCGTCGTGGGCAGCACCATGACGGTCTGCTCCCTGATGGGCCGGGCGCTCGCCCAGGCGCTGCGCACCGGCCGGGACGAGATCGAGGGCTGGCTCGCGCTGGGTGCCCGGCCGCGGACGGCGGCGGTCCGCGCGGTGCGGACGGCGGCCTCCACAGCACTGATCCCCTCGACCGACCAGACCCGCACCACCGGCGTCGTCACGCTGCCCGGCGCGTTCGTCGGCGCGGTCTTCGCCGGGTCGCCGCCCCTGGAGGCGGCAGGGTTCCAGCTCCTGGTGCTGGCGAGCATCCTGGCCGCCGGCGGCATCTGCGTGGCCGCGCTGGGCTGGCTGCTCGGCGCCCCGACCCAGCTGCCGCAGGACGACGCGCACTGAGCTCAGCCCCGCTCCAGGGTGGGGGCCAGCGCCGCCCTGACGAGCCACTGCCCCGCACCCGCGGTCTCGAGCCAGGCGGTGCGGGCACCGGCCACGCTCGCGGTCACCGACCCGCCCGGGAACCGGGCCAGATCCGGGCCGTCGTAGCCGGAGGCCGACGCCGTCGCGCGGTACAGGTAGGACGCCGGCGCCGAGTCCTGCACCCCGGGATCGGTGCTGGTCCACGAGAGCACGCCGCCGGAGGCGCGGAGGTCGTCGACGACGCTGTCGGGCAGCCGCACGACGCTGTCGCCGTCGCCGACGCGGTCGACGACGTACAGCGCACCGGGCCCGTCGGCGCCGAGGCTGAGCGTCCACGCGACGACGTCGTCCGAGACCGCGATCTGGGTGACCTCGAACGAGGAGTCGTGCTCGAGCTCCATCAGCAGGGTGCCGGCCGGGTCGGCGCCGCCCAGGTCGTCGAACAGCCGGATCGACGTCGTGCTGGTCTCACCGGAGCCGGGGGTCAGGATCGCGGCCACCGCCTCGTCCTCGTCTGCCGCGAGCGCCGTGACGCCGACCGCGAGCTCCGTCGGCGTGCCCTCGTGGTCGAGCGTCTCGGCGAACAGCCGGGTGTCGTCTGCCGCGCCCCCGGCCGTCCACAGGGCATGGTCCTGGGTGGTGGCGATCTGCCACACCCTCTCCTGGCTGGTGACCAGGGGTTCCGTCCAGGAGCTGATGCCTCCGTCGGACAGGCTGGCTGTGCTGACGAAGCTCGCGCGGGGTGACGTGCCCGCCGCCGCGTAGTCGCTCCAGACCACGTGTTCTCCGGTGACGGCGAGGCCCGTCGGGAACGCCCTGCGGTCCTGGTACCAGGTCAGGCTGGTCCAGGAGCTGCCCGACCCGTCGCCCGCCCAGCCGTCTGCCCGGATGCCTGCCTCGTCGGTCGTGTCGTCGTCGTCGAGCAGCTCCGCGCTGTCGAAGGTCCAGACGTGGCCCGTGGCGGAGAGCCCGCGCGGCTCCGGGAGCGGCTCCCCGTAGGGAGTGACCGGCAGGCCCGCGTCGTCGAGGGAACCGGGAGTGACCACCTCGATGTCGGCGTCGTAACAGCTCAGGGGGCGGGCGTCGGCGGTGTCGACCACCACAGGGTCGACGAGCGGGCCGATGTCCTCGCCGGACTCCGCGGCGCGCGCCGGCGTCGGCCCGGGCATGTCCTTGGGGCACGCGAGCCGGGTGTAACCCGCCGGGTCCGGGCCGGGCCCGAACCCGTCCGTGCGGCCGTCGTCGAGCAGGCGAGCGATCAGCTCCCCGCCCGGCAGCACCACCGGCCCGATCCCGGGCAGCGGCACGGGCCCGCGGGTCAGCACCCCGAGCACCACCAGGACCGCCACGCACGCCGCCCCGACCGCCTGGCCCGTCCGGCGCCGCCGCAACGCCGCCCGGCTGCGGTCCAGCACGGCCTGCTCGTCGACGGCCACGGGCTCGATCGCCTCGGCCTGCTCCACCAGCAGGTCCCGCAGACGCGCCAGCCCGCGCGAGTTCGCCGCCTTCACCGTGCCGACGGCGATCCCCAGCTCGCGAGCGACCTCCGCCTCGGGCAGGTCCAGCAGGTGCCGCAGCACCACCACCCGCCGCTGGTTGACCGGCAGCAGCGCCAGCCCCCGGACCAGCTCGTCGCGCAGCACCACCCGCCCCGCATGGTCCGACGACGGCGCCACGGGGATCTTGTCGTCCCCCGGGAACGACTCCCGGCGCGCATGGCGCCAGCCGTCGATGCGCAGGTTCACCAGGATCCGGCGGGCATAGGCGGTCTCGGTGCCCGGCCGGACCTTGGCCCACGTGCGGTAGACCCGCTCGAACGTGGACTGCACCAGCTCCTCGGCCCGGTGCCGGTCCCCGCAGAGCAGGTACGCGGTGCGGTGCAGGTAGGCGCTGGACTCCCGGACGAACGCGGTGAACTCCACGTCCCGGGAGCGCGGCACCTCGACCCGCACGTCGTGCGGCGCGCCGTCGCCCGCCGGCCCGCTCGCCTCGAAGTCGTCCATGATCGCCCCGCTCTCCCACCTCATGCCATCCACTACGGAGAGTGTCCGCCAAAGGTTGCCCCGGCCACCGGAAGAGATCGCCCGGTCCTTGCTACGTTCCTCGGTGTGACACCTGAGAACGCACGCGCGGGGACCGGCCTGTTTCTCGCCGCCGAGTGGCGCCGGCTGGTGCTGCTCAGCTACGAGACCGACCCCGACGCGCTGCGCCCGCTCGTCCCGCGCGGCGTCGAGCTGGACACCTGGGACGGCCGGCACCTCGTCAGCATGGTCGGCTTCCGGTTCCTCGACACCCGCCTGCTGGGCGTCCCCGTCCCCTTCCACCGCGACTTCGACGAGATCAACCTGCGGTTCTACGTCCGCCGCCGCGCCGACGACGGCTGGCGGCGCGGCGTGGTGTTCGTCAAGGAGATCGTGCCCCGGTGGGCCCTGGCCACCGTGGCCCGGGTCGCCTACGGCGAGAACTACGTCGCGCGGCCCATGCGGCACCGGATCGACCTGCACGACGGCGAGGTCACGCCGGGCGGCCTCGTCGAGTACGCGTGGCGCGACGCCGGGGCCTGGCACCGCGTCGGCGCCACCGTCCGCGGCGGCGCGGAGCCGCTCGTGGCGGGCTCCCAGGAGGAGTTCGTCACCGAGCACTACTGGGGCTACGCCGCGCAGCGCGGCGGCGGCACCGTCGAGTACCAGGTCGAGCACCCGAGCTGGCAGGTCCGCCAGGCCGGCGACCCCGTCCTTGTGTGCGACGTCGCGGCGGTGTACGGCCGGCCGTTCGCCGAGAGCCTGGGCGCCGAGCCGTTCTCGACCTTCGTCGCGGACGGCTCGCCCGTCGTCGTCCGGCGGGGCGCCCGCCTCTGAGGCACGCTCCGCGCGAAGGCCGCGCGGACGGTCCGCACGGACCATCCGAACGGACAAAACGTACTTCACCCCCACCACCACACAACGTTTCCGGCGTCTGGGACGTGTGAAGTGACATGGGTCATCACGCAGCGTTCCATCCAGTCATCCTCGGCGGCGACGCCGGCGCGTACAGCCTCGCGCGCGCGTTCCACGAGGGTTACGGCGTCACGTCGACCGTCGTGTCCATCCGGCCGACGCCCAACGTCGCGCGGTCCACCATCATCCGGAACGTCGTGGAGCCGCGGCTGGACGACCCCGACGTCATGGTCGAGCTGATCCGGCGGATCGCCGCGGCGGCGCCGGGCCCGGTCATCGCCGTCACCTGCGTGGACTGGTACGTGCGGGCGCTCGCCGAGCACCGCGAGCGCCTCGAGGACGCGGCGGTCGTCCCCTACCCGTCGGCCGCGCTGCTCGACCAGGTGATGGACAAGCAGCGGTTCTCGGAGCTCTGCCTGCGGCTCGGGGTACCGCACCCGCGCACGGAGGTGCGCGACGGCGGCGCGCCGGTGGGCGAGCTGGACCTGCGCTTCCCGGTGATCGCCAAGCCGGGCGACAACTCGGCGTGGCACCGGGTGTCGTTCGCGGGCAAGGCGAAGGTGCACCTGGTGCAGGACCGCGAGGAGCTGGCCGCCCTGCTGGCGGCGGCCGGCGAGGCGGGCTACCGGCGGCCGATGATCCTCCAGGAGTACGTGCCCGGCGACGACGCGCAGATGCGGATCATGACGACCTACTCCGACCGCGCGGGTGCGGTACGCATGGCGTGGGGCGGCCGGGTGCTGCTCGAGGAGCACACGCCCGGGACGCTGGGGAACCCGGCCGCGATCCTCACCGGCGCGCTCCCGCAGGTGGAGGCGGACGCCCGCCGGCTCGTGGAGCACCTGGGCTGGACGGGCTTCGCGAACTTCGACGTGAAGGTGGACCCGCGCACCGGGCTCGGCCACTTCTTCGAGCTGAACCCGCGCACGGGGCGGTCCAACTACTACCTGACGGCGAGCGGGCTCAACCCCGCCGAGCTCTGGACGGCGGACCACCTCACCGGGAGCTGGCCGGAGGCCGCGGAGCCGCTGGAGGTGCTGTACCGGATCGTCCCCGGCTTCCTCCTGGACCGGTACGTGCACGACCCGTCGGTGCGGGCCGCCGCGCGCCGGGCCCGCGCCGTGCACCCGCTCAAGTACGGCGCGGACCGGTCGCCGCGCCGCGACGCCTGGGTGCGCCTCGCCGAGCTGAACCAGGTGCGCAAGTTCGCGCAGCACCACCCGGCGCAGGAGGTGGGCGGGGAGCCCGGGCTGCCCGAGCCGCGCCCGGATCTCCCGTCCGCGGGACACAAGCTTGTCTGACGCCGGGGGCCGGGCCGACGGGAAGGCTGGCAGAACCCAGGCCGGCGGCTCCCGGGCCGACCGGACGCTGGTCGGCGTGCTGGGCGGGATCGGGCCGCTGGCCACGGTCCAGTTCATGGACCGCGTCGTGCGGCTGACGGAGGCCGCGCGGGACCAGGACCACGTCGACATGGTGGTGCTCCAGCACGCGAGCGTCCCCGACCGGACGGCGTTCGTGCTGGGGCGCTCGGCGGACGATCCCGGGCCGGTGCTCGCCGACGACGCGCGGCGCCTGGCCCGGGCGGGCGCCGGCCTGCTGGTGCTGCCGTGCAACACGGCGCAGGCCTTCGCCGGCCCGGTGGCCGCGGCGACGCCGGTCCCGCTCCTGACCGCGGTGGACACGACGGTGTCCGCGGTGTGCGACACGCTCTCCGGCCACCCCCTCGGTCCCGGCGGGCCGGCGCAGGCGGTGGGGCTCCTCGCGACGGAGGGGACGGTCGCGTCGGGCGTCTACGCGGAGGCGTTCGGCGCGCGCGGCGTCAAGACCCTGGTGCCCGACGCCGCCGGCCAGGCGGCGGTGACCGCCCTGATCTACGACGGCGTGAAGGCCGGCCGCGGCGGCGACCTGACCGCCCTCGCCGCCGTCGTCGCGGACCTGCGGTCCCGGGGCGCCGGCGCGGTCGTCCTGGGCTGCACCGAGCTGTCGGTGGCAGCGCAGGCGACGCCGGCGGACCGCCTGCCCGGCGTGCCGCTGGTGGACAGCCTCGACGCGCTGGCCCGGGCGACCGTGCTGCGCGCGGGCGGCCGGCTGCGCGTGCCAGACCGGCCCGAGCTCGCCCGGCCGCGCCGGGGCGTGCTCAGGTCGCGGGCGAGAGTGCCCGTTCGAACGCGCTGACGGCGATCGCGGCGGACTGCACGAGCTCCTCGCGCGTGGCGCCCGCGGACGCGTGGACGGCCTGCCCCTCGGACACGACCATGACGTAGCGCGCGAGCGCCACGGGGTCGGCGTCGGCGGGCAGGTCGCCCTCGTCCCGGGCGCGCGTGAGGCGTTCGGCCAGCGCGTCCTCCCCCGCCCGGCGGCTGCTCGCCAGGAACTGGGTCACCGTGCTGTGCGCCGGGTTGGCCGACAGCCCGCCCTGGATCGACAGGCACCCGGGCGGGCGGTCGGGCTGCGTGAGCGCGGCGGCGTTGCGGTCGAGGTAGTCGCGCACCACCTCGAGCGCCGTCGGGCGCGTGAGGGCGTCGCGGAAGTAGGCGAGCTCCACCTCGGCGTAGCGCCGCACGACCTGCTGGAAGAGCTCCTCCTTGGTGCCGAACACCGCGTACAGGCTCGGCTTGTTCACGCCCATCCGCTCGGTCAGCTCCGCGACGGCCGTGCCCTCGTAGCCCTGCCGCCAGAACACCTCGACCGCCCGGTCCAGCGCTGCCTCGGCGTCGAACGTCCGTGGTCTCCCGCCTGCCATGACCGCTCCCTCCCCTGCGCCTTCGGACCCTGTCTCCGCGCGCAGTCTACCAAGTTTGAAACCGATCGGTCAGAAATTGCTTCCCGGGAATGCCCGGTGCTACGTTCCAGTTCTTAACCGCACGGTTAGAAACTAGGAGGCGATCGACATGGCAGCACAGGAGCAGGCAGGACGTGAGCTGGCAGGACGGCTGGGCCCGCTCGGGGTGTGGAGCATGGGGCTGCGGTCCGCGGACCGGCCCGAGGCGCAGGACGCCGCCGCCGAGCTGGACGAGCTCGGGCTGCGCACCCTGTGGATCCCAGGGCTCGACGGCAGGGGTGCACTCGACGACGCCGGGCACCTCCTGCGGGCGGCGCCGCACAGCACGGTGACCCTCGGCGTCCTGGGCATCTGGGGCACCCCGGCCGGGGAGGTCGCCCGGGAGGTGGCCCGGCTCGACGGGCTGCACGGGCCCCGGACCGTCGTGGGGCTCGGCATCAGCGACCCCCGGTCGGCCCGCAGCCACGGGCAGCGGTTCGGCAGCCCGGTGGACTCCATGACCCGGTACCTCGACGACCTGGACGCGGCGCCCGCCCCGGTACCGGCGGAGCGGCGCCTGCTCGGCGCGCTCGGACCCCGCATGGCCGCGCTCGGGGCGGCGCGCACCGCGGGTACCCACCCGTTCCTGGTCCCGCCGCGCTACACGGCGGACCTCCGGGCGACGCTCGGGCCGGACCCGCTCGTCGCCCCGCACCAGGCGGTCGTCCTCGACACCGACCCGGACCGCGCGCGGGCCACCGCCCGGGCCGGCGTGGGCATGTTCGTCGGCCTGCCCGCCTACCGGAACAACCTGCGGCGCCTCGGCTTCGGCGACGACGACCTCGTGCCCGGCGGGAGCGACCGGCTCGTCGACTCGCTCGTCGCGTGGGGCGACCTCGACGCGATCCGGGAGCGGCTGCGGGAGCACCTCGACGCCGGGGCCGACCACGTCGCCGTCCACGTCCTCGGCTCGGCGGACCTGCCGATGCCGGCCTGGCGCGAGCTGGCGACGCTCGCGCCGTCGCTCGCCGACGCCTGACCCACCGACCAGCAGTACCCACACCAACAGCAGCACCACGACCAGCACGACTACCGAAAGAAGAAGGCACCATGGGACAGCTCCAGAACAAGACCGCCCTGGTCACCGGCGGGACGACCGGCATCGGCCTGGCCACCGCCCGCAGGTTCGCGGCGGAGGGAGCGCACGTGTTCGTCACCGGCCGCCGGCAGGCCGAGCTCGACGCCGCGGTGACGGAGCTCGGCGAGAACGCCACCGGCATCCGCGGCGACGTGGCCGACCTCGACGACCTCGACCGGGTCTTCGCGGCGGTCGCGGCCCGCGGCAGGGGGCTCGACGTCCTGTTCGTCAACGCCGGCGGCGGGCGGTTCGCCACCCTCGCGGAGCTGACGCCGGCGGGCTTCGACGAGACGTTCGGCGTCAACGTCCGCGGCACGGTGTTCACGGTGCAGAAGGCCCTGCCCGTGCTGAACGACGGCGCCTCCGTCGTGATCACCGGCTCGACCGCGGCTAGCAAGGGGGCGGCGTCGTTCGGCGTCTACTCGGCGACCAAGGCCGCCCTGCGCTCCTTCACCCGCACCTGGGCCGGGGAGCTCGCCGACCGCAACATCCGGGTGAACGCGATCGCCCCCGGACCCACCGAGACGCCGGGCCTGGCCGGCCTCGCGCCCGAGCCCGCCCAGGCCCCGGGCCTCCTGACGGCGCTGGCCGGCAACGTCCCGCTGGGCCGGCTCGGCAGGCCCGAGGAGATCGCGAGCGCGGTGCTGTTCCTGGCGAGCGACCAGAGCACGTTCATCACCGGCACCGAGCTCTTCGTCGACGGCGGAGAGGTGCAGCTCTGAGGCAGTGAACCGGCGGCCCTGGCCCTCCCGCGCGGAGGGCCGGGGTCGCGGTGCGTACGGCAGGTGCGCCGGGTCGCGGTGCACGCACTCCGCTAGCCGGTGCCAGCACCGGCTAGCCGAACAGCGGGGTGCCCCGCCGCCACACCTGGCGGATGTTGAGGGTGTCGGAGATGCGGGTCGTGGGGTCGCCGTCGACGAGCAGGAGGTCGGCGCGCAGCGACTCGCAGATCCGCCCGCGGTCGGTGAGGCCGAACCGTCGTGCCGGCGTGGAGGTGGCGGCGCGGAGCGCTTCCAGCGGGGTGAGTCCGGCACGGACGAGGAGCTGCAGCTCGTGGTGGACGCTGGCGCCGTGCGCCATGCCGCCGAACGCCGGGAGGGGGAACGACACGTCGGTGCCGACGAGGAGGTCGACGCCCGCGTCGTGGAGCGCCTTGACCGAGGCGAGGACGTCCTCCAGGCTCCCCTGCGGATACCGGTCGTAGCTGCTGCGCAGGGTCGCGGTCCATGCCTCGTCGAGCCGCGAGCTCACTCGCGGGTCCGCCGCGAGCTCCGTCGCCGGGATCCCCATCATCGACGCGTTCAGGACCACGCAGGGAACGACGAAGGCGCCCGAGCCGGCGACGGACCGGACGATCTCCGGCGTGTGCGGCCGGTCCATGAAGAGGTGCACCAGGCCGTCGATGCCACCGGCGATCGCCGACACGGTCGCATCGACCGTGAGGGTGTGGGCCACGGTCAGCAGGCCGCGCCGGTGCGCCTCCGCGACGCCGGCCGCGATCGTCGCGTCGCTGAGCAGCGGGAGCCCCGGGGCCCCTTCGACCGTACCGTCGTCGATCATGAACTTGATGTAGTCGGAGCCCGTCGCCTCCAGCCGCGGGACGAAGGCGGCGGCCTCCTCCGGCGTGGTCGAGAACGGCATCACGACGTCGGCCCAGGGGGAGGCGCCGCCCTCGTCCTCCCCGCTCTCCCACGGAGCCCCGTCGTCGTGCCCGTCGCCATCGTGCCCGGCGTCGTCGTGCCCGCCGTCGCCCATCAGCTCGCTCGGGTGGCCGCCCGGGGGTGTGATGCCGAATCCCGCGGACCGGACGTCGGCGACCCGGTCGTCGTCCGTCACGTGCGCCCGGTTGGGCCGCGTGAACATGCCCTGCATCTCCAGCTCGGTCGTGACGCCGAAGGTGAGGGCGAGCCCGAGCGCCTCGACCGACGTGTGCACGTGGGCGTCGACGAGCCCGGGCAGCAGGGTCGCCCCGGCGGCGTCCACAACGTCGGAACCGTCGGGCACCGCACCGCCGACCGAGCGGATCCGGGTCCCCTCGAGCACCACCACCCCCGCGTCGATCACCTCCTCGCCGTCGAACACCCGCGCGCCGACGATCGCAGTCCTGGCCATCTCGTCCTCCTCGTTCGTTGTGACAGGAAGGACGCTAGCACGTATTTCCGTAGTCACTACAGAATTCGAGTCACACCAGAATTGGTCTCGGTACGCGCCGCAGGCTAGGATCGCTCGCATGGCAGCCGGAACCGGACTTCGTGCGCGCAAGCGCGCACAGACCCGCCACGCCCTGCACGAGTCGGCCGTCGAGCTGTTCCTGGAACGGGGATTCGACGACGTGACCGTCGCCGAGATCGCCGAGGACGCCAACGTGGCTCTGACCACGCTGTTCACCTACTACCCGGACGGGAAGGTCGCCCTGGTCTTCGAGCAGGACGAGGACCGCGCCGCCGCCCTCCGCGATGCGGTCCGGGATCGTGGCGAGGGGACCGATCCGCTCAGCGCAGTCGAGGCGTTCATGGCCAGCAGGCTGCCGTTCGAGGCCGACGATCCTGGGCGCGGCAAGCTCCTCGAGCTGATCTTCTCGACCCCGCAGCTGCGCGCCCACGTCCGCAAGAAGTGGACCGACTGCGAGGACGCCCTGATCGAGGTGCTCACCGAGGAGGGCCGCGCACCCGCGGACCCAGGCGTGCGGGCCCTGGCCCGCCTCGTGCTCGAGAGCCCCGACATCGCGGCCCGCGAGAGCGCGCCGGGCGAGGCCCTGGCGATGATCTTCGCGAACCTTCGGCGCGGCTGGCGGTACGACTAGGACGCGCTGCGGGCGTCAGCGGCGGAGCGCGCGCTCGAGCCCGTCGCCCCTCCTGCGCCCTGGGCCTCTGCGCCCAGGACCTCTGCGGCCACCTCGAGGAAGGCGTCGGCCCGCGCGTCCGACCCGGGGCGGGAGACCGCGACCACCTGGACGGGCTCCACCCCGGCGATCGGGACCGTGGCCAGGCCGGGCCAGAGAGCGATCCGGCGGTCCCCCTCCGAGAGGACCGCCACCGCCTCACCGGCGGCGACCATCCCCAGCTTGTCCTCGAACGTCTCGACCATCGCGGGAGCGAGCGGAACGGGCACGGCGGCGCCGCCGTCCTCCAGCCGCCAGAACGACGTCCAGGTCGCGTCGGTCGCTCCGCACGACACCCGGGCCTCGCCGTCCAGCTCGCCCGGCGTCAGGCTCGCGCGCCCGGCGAACGGGTGGGTGGTCGAGACCGCGAGAACCCGGCGCTCGCGGTGCAGGGGGACCACGCGCAGCCCCTCGGCGGGCAGCGGGAGCCGGGCGATCAGCGCGTCGACCGTGCGGTCGCGCAGCGCCTCCACGGCATTCATTTCATCCAGGTACCGGGTGCGGACCACCGTGCCCGGTAGGCGCGCGCGCAACAACCGGGCCACCTCCCCGACGTCGCTGTCGCCCACGTACCCGAGGGTGAACGTCCGTGCGGCGCTCGCCTCCCGGGCCGCGGAGGCCGCCCTCCGGGCCTGTACCAGCAGGGCGCGCGCGTGCGGCAGGAACGCGGCCCCCGCCTCGGTCAGCACGCTGCCGCGCGGCGTGCGGTCCAGCAGCCGCGCCCCGAGCTGGTGCTCCAGCCGCTGGATCTGACGACTCAGCGAGGGCTGCGCGAGGTGGAGTGCGTCCGCGGCGCGGCCGAAGCCGGCGTGCTCGGCCACGGCGACGAAGTACCGGATCAGCCGCAGGTCCAGGTCCAGGGCGGGGTCCAGCCCCAGGTCCGGGCCGGATGCGTGCCCGGCGTCCGTCCGCTCGTCCGACGAGATCTCCTCGACCGTCATGATGTCAGTCTATGACATGCATTCCGGCTATGGCCGGTTGCGGAACAGGTCTTGGACCGCAGGTCGGGCACGGCCGTTGACTGGAGCCATGAACGAGTACGCAGACAAGAAGATCGTCATCACCGGCGGCAGCACCGGGTTCGGCCTGGAGACGGCGCGGCTGCTGACCGCCCGCGGCGCGCGGGTGCTGATCACCGGCCGGGACCAGGGCGCCCTCGACGCGGCGCAGGCCGAGCTCGGCGACCGCGCGATCGCGGTGCGCAGCGACGCCTCGTCCCTCGCGGACATCGACGCGCTGGCCGACCGGGTGCGCGCCGAGTACGGCACCGTCGACGGGCTCTTCGCCAACGCCGGAATCAACGGCTTCGCGCCCTTCGAGGCCACGCCGGAGGGCATGTTCGACGAGCTGTTCGCCATCAACACCAAGGGCCCGTACTTCACCGCGCAGAAGCTCGCGCCGCTGATCGCGCCGGGCGGCGGCGTGGTGCTGACCACCTCCGTCGCCAACGCGCTCGGCCTGCCGATGCTGAGCACCTACGGGGCTACCAAGGCCGCCGTGCGCTCGTTCGCGCGGAGCCTGGCCCGCGAGCTGCTGGCCCGCGGCATCCGGGTCAACGCCGTGAGCCCCGGACCGATCGACTCCGGCATCCTGGCCAAGTCCATGCCCGCGGAGGCGGTCGAGCAGACCAAGGCCCAGATGGCGGCGGAGAACCCCATGGGGCGCCTCGGCACGGTGAGCGAGATCGCCCGGGCGGTGACGTTCCTGCTGTTCGAGGCCACCTACACCACGGGAGCTGAGCTGGTGGTCGACGGCGGCGGGTCCCAGCTCTAGGACGTCCGGCGGGCAGGACGGCGACAGCGAGGCGGTCTGGCGGACGACACATAGGATCGATCGGGTGGCCGCCAGACCACCTGCCCGACAGGAGACAGCACGATGACCATGGACGCCCGATACGAAGCTCTCCGGACCGCGCTCGAACAGGACCCCGACCGCGACGTCACCGTGCGCGAAGGGGCGCTCGTGGTCCATCAGACGGCGTTCGCGTTCCTCGCCGGCAGCTCGCTGGCGGTCCGCCTGCCCGCCGACCGCGCGGCCGACCTGATCAAGCGCGAGATCGCGGAGCTCCTCAGGCACGACCCCGGTGCCGACTGGGTGACGATCTCGGACCCGGAGGACTGGCCCGAGCTCGCCGCCGAGGCCCACGAGCTCGCCAGCGGCCACCAGCCCGGCAACAGGTCGTGACCCAGGACCGCTGACCGGCGGCTGCCCCAGGAGAAACGCCACTCCGTCGTGGTAGTCGACCTACAACGGGCAGAGCAGTACGTTTCCCCCATGAGCAGTGACAGCGACGCGCCTCGGAACGAGGGCGGCGAGAAGGCCGATCGCATGGACCGCCTCCGGGCTCTGCTGAACAAGCCCATCAAGATCCCGGAGTCGGCCTCGACCGGCACCGAGGACGCCGACTACGCCGCAGCCGTGGCGGCCGCAGCGACACCACAGGGGGCCAGCACAACGATGACACCTGAGGCAAAGACGCCCAAGGGCGCCAAGGCACCGGTCGAGACCCCGCCCGCGGTCAAGGCGGCGGCCGAGGCGCTCGACCGCCTGACCGACCAGGAGAAGGACGCCGTCGTGGAGGGCTCCGGCGCCGGGCGGACCAAGTCGCGCCGCACCTGGGCCGACGCCTACCTCGCCAAGCCCGACAAGCCGCTGACCCCCGAGGAGGTCCGCGCCGACCTCATGGTCTCGCTCAAGGAGCAGGGCGCCGAGCTGCGGGAGCTCGTCGCCAAGCGGGGCGTCGCGCAGGAGAAGGCGCAGGCGACGGCGCTGGACGAGGTCCGGGCGGAGGTGCGCGAGCGGGCCGAGGAGCAGGCGGCCGCGCAGACCGCCGCCACCGCGCAGGCCGTGACCTCCGCGCAGGAGGAGGCGAGCCGGCTCCAGGGCCACGTCGACGAGCTCACCGCGACCACCGGCACCCTCCGCTCCGACCTGGACGCGGCCCGTGCCGCGGCGGACTCGGCGACGTCGGCCGCCAAGGAGGCCACGGCCGCGGCGTCGGCGGCCCGGGAGGTCGCGGACGCCGCGACGAAGAGGGCGGCGACGGCCACCACGTTCGCCTACGTCGGCATCGCGCTGGCCGTGGTGGCCGCGGTGCTCGGGTTCGTGGTCTGATCAGCAGCTAGCGGGGATCGTCGAGGTCGGTGCCGGCGCGCAGCACGAAGCGCCGGTGCCGAGGCTCCTGGCGGTGCCCGCCGTAGTACGTCGGCTCCTCCAGGACCGGCGCGTAGGTGACCCGGGGGCCGGTGAACAGCTCGTCCAGCAGCGCGGCGAACGCCGCGTCGACCGGCGAGGACACCGGCTGCGCGACGGGCCGGCCGAGCGCCTGACCTTCCGTGGATTCGTACATGTGTTCGAGTATATCCGCCGCCCGGACTGGAGTCCATCGAATGCGTTGGCCATCGCTGAAGGGCCGCCGTTACGGTCGGCGGATGATCCTCAGCCACGACTCCACGGGTTCCGGCCCGGCCGTCCTGCTCCTGCACGCCGGCGTCGCCGACTCCCGCATGTGGGACCCGCAGCGGGCTCCCCTGGCCCAGCACCACCGCGTCGTGCGCTGCGACCTGCGTGGCTACGGCGACACCCCGCTGACCAGCGCGCGCTTCGACAACGCGGGCGACGTCAAGGCCCTGCTCGACTCGCTCGGCGAGCGCCCCGTCGCGGTCGTGGCGGCGTCGGCGGGCGGCAAGGTCGCCCTCCAGGTGGCCTCGCACTGGCCCGCCCTCGTCTCGCACCTCGTGCTGATCAACTCGGCCTTCTCCCTGCCGCCCACCCGGTCGCTCCAGCGGTTCGCGCGGCGCGAGGACGCGCTCCTGGAGGCCGGCGACGTCGACGGCGCCACCGAGCTGAACGTGGCGACCTGGCTGGGGCCCGACGCGGACGACGACGCCCGCGAGCTGGTGCGCACCATGCAGCGCCGAGCGTTCGACGTCCAGCTCGCGGCGGGCGACGACATCAACCAGGAGCCCGGCCCCCAGATCGACCTGGCGGCGATCACGGCGCGCACGCTGGTCGTCTCGGGCGGCCAGGACCTCGACCACTTCCGCGCCATCGCGAACCACCTGGCGGGGCAGATCCCCGACGCGCGGCACACCCAGCTCGGCTGGGCGGGCCACCTGCCGAACCTGGAGCGTCCCGACGAGATCACGAAGCTGATCAGCGAGTTCCTGGACGAGCCGCGCGGCTGAGCTCGCGAGCCGCGCTCAGGTAGCCGCGCGTGACGCGGTCCTGGACGCGGTGGGCGGCCGGCGGGACGATCCGCGAGCCCCAGAAGTCGTGCCGCGCGACGGCGTGGATCTCGAAGACGAGGCCCTCCCTAGCGCGCCGCACGCGGAAGGACTCCACGCCCGTCTCCGGGTGGTGCGGCAGCGTCGCATAGGTGAACCCGGCCTCGTCGGGCTCCCGGACGACGTCGACCACGCGGCACGGGGCGGTGAACCACAGCGGCCCCACGTGCACGGCCTGCACCACGGTCACGCCGACGTCGGCCGGCCCGGTCGGGGCGATCGTCAGCCCGGCCCCGCGGTGCACGGCCCAGCCGAACAGGGCGTCGGCGGTCGCCGTCAAGGACGCGCCCGGCGCCAGGTCCACCCGCTCGCGCAGCACGCGGGCGCGCGGCGGCGGCGCGGCCAGCCAGCCGACGTCGGCCACGGGCCGGGCGGCCAGGGAACGGTCCAGGACGCGGGCGAGGTCGGGGCGGGTGAGCTGCACACCAGCACCGTACCCGCAGGTCGCGGTGCGCCCCGTGTACCTTTCACACCCATGGCGACCGACCACGACCCCCGCGCCCTCGACGTCCCCGCGGGCGGTGTCCCCCGGCACGCCTCCGCCAAGGAGCGCAAGGCCCGCGGCCTGGGGCCCTTCCTGTCCGACCTCAAGGCCGAGGTCCGCAGCCAGCTCTCCCGGGCCGAGGTCCCGGGGCGTGTCCCGCAGGCGGCGGGGCCGGGCCCGGCCGGGCCGGACGCACCGATCGGGGCGGTGCCGGACGCCGCCTACGCGCAGACCGCCGAGCCCTACCCCGCCCAGCCCTTCACGCAGCCGGCCGACGACGACGCCGCCGCACTGGTCGCGGCCGCGCTGGCCACGGCCGACCACGCGGGAGCCGAGGCCGCGGCCGCCCGGGACGAGGCCGCCGCCGCCCGGGACGACGCCGGTGCCGCCCGCGCCGACGCGGCCTCGGCGCGCGCGGAGGCCGCGAGCGCCCTGGCCACCGTGGCGCGCTCCGACGCGCAGCTCACGGCCGCCCGGGCCGAGATCGAGGCGGCGCACCGGGAGTTCGAGACGTTGCGGGCCGAATTCGACGCCGCGCAGGAGAACAGCCGGCGGAACATCCTGATCGCGTGGGTCGGCGCGGGTGTTGCGACGGTGCTCGCCGTGGTGGCGCTGGTGCTGGGGTTCGTCTGAGCACTGGGGGTTCGGCCGCGCGTTCCGGTTCGTAACAGTCGCCGCACTGGTTCGTAACGGTCGGTCGGAACCCGTCCGAAGCGGACCGATTAGTTTTCAACCGTCCCGTCGTCCACCCTTCATGACAGAGACCCTTGTCGACGTACCGGGTGCGTTGCTGTGCGCCGAGACCTTCGGCAACCCGGCCGACCCGGCCATCCTCCTGATCGGCGGCATCGCGGGCGCCATGGACTGGTGGCACGCGGACTTCTGCCAGGCCCTGGCCGACGGCGGCCTGCCCGGCGGCGCTCCCGAGAGCACATCCGACAGCGCCGCCGCCCGTGCCCGGCGCAGCGCGAACGGCGGCCGGTTCGTCGTCCGCTACGACCACCGCGACACGGGACGCTCCCGGACCGACCCGCCCGGGGCGCCGTCGTACACCGGGGACGACCTGGCCCTGGACCCGGTACGGCTGCTGGACGCGCTGGGGATCGGGCAGGCGCACCTGGCCGGGGTGTCGATGGGCGGCGGCATCGCGCAGCAGACGGCGATCGAGCACCGGCGCCGGGTCGCGTCGCTCACGCTGATCTCCACGAGCCCGGTCACGAAGGTGCCGGGTGCGCCGCAGCTGCCCGGCCCGACCGCGGAGGCGCGGGCGCAGTTCCACGACCCGCCGCCGGATCCCGACTGGGGCGACCCGGAGGCCGTCGTCCGCTACCTGGTGGCGGGCGAGCGGGCCTTCGCCGGGCCGGGGTACGACGAGCTGGCGGCGCTGGCCACGGCCCGGCGGGTGGTGCGGCGGTCGATCGACCCGGCGGCCGCGGCCAACCACTACCTGGTCGAGAGCCGTCCGGTGCGGGGCTCGCTCGCCGACATCGCGGTGCCCACGCTGGTGCTGCACGGCGACGCGGACCCGCTGTTCCCGCCGGAGCACGGCGCGGCGCTCGCCGCGGCGATCGAGGGCGCGCGGCTCGTGCTGCTGCCCGGGGTGGGGCACCAGTACCCGCCGCGCGCCGCGTGGGACGTGGTGGTCCCGGAGATCCGCGCGATCAGCGCGCCGGCCTGACGGGCCGGGGCACCTCGAACCGCACCGGCAGCTCACGCGCCACCGACGACCAGAGCGTGCCGGCCGAGCGCAGCGACTCGGGCGGCACGGTGAGCGCCACCCCGCCGAGGCGGCGCAGCGCGGTGTCCACGGCGATCTGCGCGATCACCGTGGCCGGGCGGCGCGCCGGACAGGCGTGCGGGCCGGCGCCCCACGTGAGGTAGGAGAGGTTGCCCGACTCCATCCAGATGTCGTCCTCGCCCCCGCGGGACTCGGCGCTCGCGCCGAGGATGCCGGGGACCACGGCGTCGCCCGCGGCGATCGCCCGGTCACCGAGCGTGGTGTCGGCCAGGGCGAAGCGGGGCGCGGCGTTCGGTGCGGGCGGCGTCGAGCCGAGCACGGCCTCCAGCGTGTCGGACGCCGAGAGCCGGCCGCCCGAGCGGCCGTCGAACCGCGAGTCGGTGAGCCGCATGCGGAGCGCCTGCGTGATCCAGCCGACCTCGAACTCGCTGCCCAGGATGAGGGTCGCCGACACGGCGCTCTGCGCGTCCAGGTCGGTGGGCGCGCTGGGGTGGCGCAGGATCGCGGAGGTCAGGTCGTCGGACGGCGCCTTGCGGCGCTCGGCGATCAGGTCCGAGATGAGGGCGCGCTGCGCGTTGAGCGACTCGATGCCCGCCGCGCCCCGGGCCTGGAAGACGCGGCGCGAGTGCCCGAGCATCGCGCGGGCCTGGTCCGGGTCGAGGCCGAACATCGTGGACATGACCAGCAGCGGGACGGCCCGCGCGTAGTCGCTGACGAGGTCGGCCTCACCCTGGGCCAGCACGCGGTCCAGCGCCAGGCCGCACCAGTACTCCACCGTGGACTTCAGGCGGTGCTCGTCGACGCTCTCGAACGCGTCGTCGACCAGCCGGCGCAGGTGGCGGTGGCGGGCGCCGTCGACGTAGTAGATGCCGTCGCGCGGCGCGAGCACGCCGCCGATGCCGCTGTCGGCGCGGACGGTGCCGTCCGTGAACAGGCCCCAGTTGCGCGCGTCGCGCGAGAACAGGCCCTCGTTGCGCAGCACCGTGACCAGCTCCCGGTGCCCCAGCACGAGCCAGGCGGGCACGCCGGGCTCCAGGAGCACGGGCGCGACGTTGCCCCAGCGGGCGCGCAGCCCTTCGTACACCTTGGCGGGATCGGAACCGCTCGTGGTCTCGCTCAGCGGCGTGAGGTCGGTCAGGCCCGCCAGGTCGGTCAGGCGCTCCGACTGGGCGGTCGTCGTGACTGTCATGGCTCCCCGGTTCTGGGCGCGACAAGAGGCGCGCGCCACGCCTTTTAGCCGGAATTTACCTCATGTCCGATGTGCGGTAATACATCGGCCCTGGTCCGAGCCGTTATCCTCGGGCCATGCAGCGGACCATCGCCGTGATCGGCGGCGGCGCCGCCGGCGTCATCCTCTCGGCCCACCTCCTGCGTGCGGCCGCGCCCCTCGGGCCCGGACGGTCCGTACGGGTCGTGCTGGTCGATCCCGCGGAGACACCCGGCCGCGGCCTCCCCTACCGGACCACCGACCCCCGGCACACCCTCAACGCCGTGGTCGCGCGCCTCAGCGCGTTCGACGACGACCCCGAGCACCTAATGCGCTGGTGCGCGAGCGCCGGCGTGCCCGCGGAGCCGGGCACGTTCCTGCAGCGCGCCGACTTCGGGCGGTACCTCACCGAGCTGCTCGGATCGGTCCCGGTGCCCGCGGGGTCCGAGGTGCGGCACGTGCGGGGCACGGTGGTGGACGTCACGGAGGTCGGGGGCGGCGCTGGGGTCGGCGGCGACGCCGCGGACGCGCCCGGCGTCCTGCTCACCCTGGCCGACGGCGGCACCCTGCGCGCCGATGCCGCCGTCCTCGCGCTCGGCACCCCGCCGCCGGTACGGCTGCCGGAGTACGAGCCGTGGGGCGACCGGTACGTCGCCGACCCGTGGTCGCCGGACCTGGACGACCGGGCCGCCGGAGCGCGCCGGGTCCTGGTCGTGGGCACGGGCCTGACGACGCTCGACGTCGTCGCGCACCTGCACGCCCTGCTGCCCGGGGCGACGTTCACCGCCGTCTCCCGGGGCGGCGTCCTGCCCGCGGCGCACGCCGAGGACCCGCTGCCGCCCGCCGTCGAGGTCGACCTCGGCCGGCCGGCGGGCACGCCCCCTGGCACGCTCGCGGGCACCGTCGACCAGGTGCGGCAGCACGTCGCGGACGAGCGCGCGGCGGGGCGCGACTGGCGCGCGGTGATCGACGCCGTCCGCCCGCAGGTCAACCCGGCCTGGGCCCGGCTCACGCCCGAGGAGCAGGCGACGTTCCAGCGCGCGCACGCGCGCTCGTGGGAGAACGTGCGGCACCGGATGTCGCACGCGATGCGCAGCCACGTCGACCAGCTCCTCGCCGACGGCGTGCTCACCCTGGGCACCGTGGACGAGGTCCGGGGTGCCGGCTGGGACACCTCGGCGTTCGACCTGGTCGTGGGCGCGACGGGGCTGCCGGCGTTGACCTCCCCGGGCTGGAACCCGCTGGTGGACGCGCTGCTGGCGCGCGGCCTCGTGCGGGCCCACCGCCTCGGCACCGGCCTCGACCTGACCGCCGACGCCGCCCTGGTCGACGCCGCCGGCGTCGGGCACCCGCGGCTGCGCGCCATGGGGCTGGCGCGGCGCGGCCTGGAGTGGGAGTGCACGTCGGTGCCGGACCTGCGGCGGCAGGCCGCGCAGCTCGCCGACGACCTCCTGGGCTAGGCGGCGCG
>NZ_JBHVEG010000048.1:0-37550 GCF_042802395.1 Promicromonospora sp. NPDC057488 | reverse complement strand
CTGGCGTACCTCCTGATCAGGGGGTACGCCAGAGTTCTATCTCGCCACAGTTCTACTTCGCTGCGGTTCTACCTCGGCAGAGCGGGTCAGGACGCCTTGTCGACGTCCTCCGCCAGGGTGCCCAGGTAGAGCGAGATCACCTTCGGGTCGGACTGGAGCTCCTTGCCCGTCCCCGTGTACGCGTCCTTGCCCTGGTCGAGCACGTAGCCGCGGTCGCAGATCTGCAGGCAGCGCCGGGCGTTCTGCTCGACCATCACCACGGACACGCCCGCCTTGTTGATCATCCGGGTGCGCAGGAACGTCTCGTCCTGGCGCACCGGCGACAGGCCAGCGGACGGCTCGTCGAGCAGCAGCACCGACGGGTTCATCATCAGGGCGCGGGCCATGGCGACCATCTGCCGCTCACCGCCCGACATGGCGCCCGCACGCTGCGCGCGCCGCTCCCCCAGGGTGGGGAAGAGGTCAGTGATGAACTCGAACCGCTCCGCGAACGCCTTGGGCCGCAGGTACACGCCCATCCGCATGTTCTCCTCGACGGTGAGCGAGGGGAACACGTTGTTGTTCTGCGGCACGAACCCCACACCCTGCGACACGAGGGTGTTCGCCTTCTGGTTCGTGATGTCCTCGCCGCCCAGGGTCACGTTGCCGGAGCGGACGTGCACCAGGCCGAACAGGGACTTCAGCAGCGTCGACTTGCCGGCGCCGTTGGGGCCGATGATGCCCACGAGCTCACCCTTGGCGACCTCGAGGTTGCACCCGTTCAGGATGTTCACGCCGGGCAGGTAGCCCGCGACGATGTCGGTCGCCTTGAGCAGGATCTCCCGCTTCTCGGTCTTGGCCGCGTCGTTCATCGCTTCTCCTCCTCGGCCTCGAGCCGGGCCAGCACTGCGGGGTCGAGCAGCGAGTCGTCCCCGAGGTCGGTGTCGTGGTGCGCACCCAGGTAGGCGTCGACGACGGCCTGGTCCTGCATGACGGACTTGGGGGGTCCCTCGGCCACGATCTTGCCCTCGGCCATCACCACTACCCAGTCGGAGATGTGCCGGACGGCGTGCATGTCGTGCTCCACGAACAGCACGGTCATGCCGTCGTCGCGCAGGGACTGGATGTGGTGCAGCAGCGACTGCACCAGGGCCGGGTTCACGCCGGCCATGGGCTCGTCGAGCATGATCATCGTCGGGTCCGTCATCAGGGCCCGCGCCATCTCCAGGAGCTTGCGCTGACCACCGGACAGCGAGCCCGCGAAGTCGTCCTTCTTGGCGTCGAGCTTGAACCGCGCCAGGATCTCGAGCGCCTTCTCGGTGTTCTTCTTCTCGGTGCCGGCCCACAGGGGCTTCACCAGGGAGCCGAACAGGTTCTCGCCCGGGTTGCCCATGGCGGCGAGCAGCATGTTCTGCAGCACCGTCAGGCGCGAGAGCGCCTTGGTGAGCTGGAACGTGCGGACCATGCCGTTGCGCGCCACCTTGGCGGCGCTGACCCCGCCCAGCGACCTGCCCTCGAAGGACCACGTGCCCTGGTTGGGCTTGTCGAACCCCGTGAGCAGGTTGAAGAACGTCGTCTTGCCGGCGCCGTTCGGACCGATGAGCGCCGTGATGACGCCGCGCTGGACCTCCAGGTGGTCGACGTCGACGGCGGTCATGCCGCCGAACCGGCGCTGCACGTCGTCGACGACCAGGATCGGGTCGGGCTTGCTGACGCCGACCGTGGGCTCGACCGCGGCCAGGACGTGCTCCGCGGCCTTGGCGGCCTCGGTCTCGTGGCGCTCGACGGTGTCGAGCGCCTCGACGGTGCTCTCGGGCACGTCGGTCGTCTCGGCTGCCTCGGGCACGTCGGTCACCTCGGCCACCTTGTTCTCTGTCGTCTCATCGGGCATCGAAGGCGAGCTCCTTCTTGTTCCCCAGGATTCCTTGTGGGCGGAAGATGACGAGCAGCATCAGGGTCACGCCGACGAGCAGACCACCGATCTGCTCGACCATCGTGGCCGACACGACACCCTCCAGGCCCTCGCGCATACCCGCGCGGAGCAACATGTAGACCGCATAAAAGAGCATGGACCCCAGCACCGGGCCGAACAAGGTGGCGGCACCACCGAGCAGCAGGACGGTCCACGCGAAGAAGGTCAGCGACCGGCCCATGGCATCAGGTGCGACCGACCTGGGCAGCACGTACAGCATGCCCGCGAGCGAACCGCACATGCCGCCGAGCACCAGCGCCTGCATCTTGTAGGAGAAGACGTTCTTGCCCAGTGCGCGGACGGCGTCCTCGTCCTCCCGGATGCCCTTGAGCACGCGGCCCCAGGGGCTGCGGGTCAGGAGCCAGACGAACACGACCGCGATGAGCACCACGGCCCAGGCGAACAGGCGGGTCCACCACGAGTCCGACCCAGTGAACACGTACTCGAGCGGGCCGAACGCACCGCGCTCGGGCGGCGCCGGCAGGAACGACAGCTCCTGGAACGTCGCCTTGAAGGAGCCACCCGTGAGACCCGCCGCGCCACCGGTCCATTCCTGGAACACCGTGGCACGGCCGAGCATTCGGATGATCTCCGCGGCCGAGATCGTCACGATCGCGAGATAGTCACCGCGTAGCTGCAGTGTCGGTGCGCCGAGGATGAGCGCGAACAGTGCTCCCGCGGCGAGCGAGATGAGCAGGGCCAGCCAGAACGGCGCGCCGGAGATGGTGGCGATGCCGAAGCCGTAGGCGCCCAGCAGCATGAAGCCTGCCTGCCCCATGTTGAGGAGGCCGGTGAACCCGAAGTGCAGGTTGAGGCCGATCGCGGCGAGCGCGATGGCGGCGGTGGTCGGAGCGATGAGCTCGGCGAGCGCCTGGGTGAGGATGCGGCTCAGTTCCATGATGGTTCTCCTTTCAGCCGATCCGCTCGGCGCGGCCGAGCAGGCCCTGCGGCCTGAACAGCAGCACGAGGATGAGGATCACGAGTGCCGAGGCGTAGCGCAGGTCGCTCGGCATTCCGGGGATGAGGGTGGACATCTCGACGACGAGGCCGATCACGAGGGAGCCGAGCAGGGCGCCGTAGGCCGTGCCCAGGCCACCGAGGGTGACGGCGGCGAACATCAGGAGCAGCAGCAGCATGCCGAGCGACCAGTTGAACGAGCCGAACGAGATGGCCAGCAGCATGCCCGCCAGGCCGGCGAAACCCGTCGACATGGTCCAGACGATGCGGATGATGCGGTCCGGGTTGATGCCGGTGGCCGCCGCGAGCGCCGTGTTGTCCGAGACGGCGCGGGTGGCGCGGCCGGTCCGGGTGCGGGTGAGGAACCACCCGATGAAGAAGATCACGACGACCGCGACGAGCATCGAGATCCACGAGGCGGTGCTGAGCGTGATGCCCGCGATCTCCAGCGGCTTCGGGTTCTGCGGCAGCACACGGTGCGACCGGCCGCCGATGACCATCTGGATGGCGTACTGCAGCGCGAGCGACAGGCCGATGGTCACGATCATCATCTGCGTGACGGGGGTACCGCGCCGGCGCAACGGGGCCCAGATGGCGGCGTCCTGCAGCCAGCCGGTGGCGCCGCAGACCACGATCACGCCGATCACGGTGAGCCAGACCGGCATGTGCAGCCAGTTGATGCCGATGAAGCCGAACATGGCGCCGAGCGTCACCTGCTCGCCGTGGGAGAAGCTCGACAGGCCCGTCGTGCCGTAGATGAGGCTGATGCCCACCGAGGCCAGGGCGAGCAGGAGGCCGAAGCGGATGCCCGAGCCGAACTGCTGCCAGATCTGCTGGAGCGAGGGCCCGCCACCGCCGGTGGCGGCGGTCCCGGCTCCGCCGAGGCCCTCGTCGCCGGCGGCCGGGCCGGACGCCGCGTCGGTGGGCTCGGTGCCGCCGGTCTCCCCGGGCGCCGTGGTGGCGCCGTCGGTGGGTTCCGCGCTCTCCGGGGGCGTGGTGCCCAGCCGGAACGCGGCGCGCGCCGAGCTGCCGGTCTGCGCGGTGACCTGCTGCTCGGTGGCGTTCGGGAAGAGGCCGTCAGGGACGGTCGCCTCGTCGAGGGTGAGCGTGTAGATGCCGACCTGCGGCACCTCCACGGACGCAGGCCCCTCCTGGGTGGTGGTCACGTCTTGCTCGAACCCCGCGCCTGAGATGGTCACGCCCACGTCGGGGACAGGGTTGCTGTCCTCGTCCAGGACGATCGCGACGACACATGCGGTCGAGTCGTCGGGCGTGCAGTCGGTGGGCGCGGCGGCGGCCACCGCGGGCGCCGCGGCGATCATGGCTGGGATGGCCACGGCCGCTAGCGTGGCCAGCAGCCTCCGCGCGCCCGTCGCGAGGTTCGGTCGGTCGGCTGTCATCTGCCGGGTCCTCCGTCGGTTCTGGTGTGTGGTGCTGCGAGGTCTCGGTTCCACTCGATACCAACATGATTCAGTCCTGCTTAACCAGGCCTGCATCAAACTGATGGCATCAGCGTGCCGAGAGTGTAGCCGTGCGATGTGTCACTCGTTACACCGGTGGGTCACACCCCGGTCACGGAGTGCCAACGATCCGGGCACCAGGAGGGCGTGGAACGCCCCCTCGGCCGACCGTCCGCACGGTTAGGCTGACGCGGTGTCCGACGACGCCCAGACCCCCTCAGCGGCCGCCCCCGCGGCCGATCGACCGACCGGTTCCGTGCGGGTGCTCCCGCCGTCCGAACCGCCCAGCACCGAGCGCCGCCCCCGCGAGCGCACCTTCCACGGCGACACCTTCGTCGACGACTACGAGTGGCTCCGCGAGAAGGAGAACCCGGAGGTCGTCGCGCACCTGGAGGCGCAGAACGCCTGGACCCTGGACCGCCAGGAGCACCTCGCGCCGCTGCGGCAGACCCTGTTCGACGAGATCAAGGGGCGCACCCTCGAGACCGACCTCTCGGTCCCCGCGCGCGACGGCGACTGGTGGTACTACGCCCGCACGGTCGAGGGTCAGCAGTACCCGATCCACGCCCGCTACCCCGCCGCGGGGCCGGACGACTGGACGCCCCGCGTGCTCGAGCCCGGGCAGCCCGTACCGGGCGAGCAGATCATGCTGGACCAGAACGCCGCGGCCGAGGGCCACGACTTCTTCGCCCTCGGCTCGCTCGACGTGTCCGACGACGGCACGCGGCTGCTGTACGCGACCGACACCGCCGGGGACGAGCGCTACACGCTGCGGGTGCGCGACCTGGCCACCGGCGAGGACCTCCCCGACGTGGTCCGCGACACCGCGCCGGGCGCCATGTTCACCCCCGACGGCGGGCACATCTTCTACCTGACCGTGGACGAGGCCTGGCGGCCGTGGCGGGTGTGGCGGCACCAGCTCGGCGCGACCGGCTCGGACGACACGCTGGTGTTCGAGGAGCCCGACGAGCGGTTCTGGGTGGGCGTTGGCCTGTCCCGGTCCAAGAAGTACCTGCAGATCGAGCTGGGCTCCAAGGTCACGAGCGAGTCGTGGCTGCTGGAGTCCGACGACCCGACGGGCGAGTTCCGTGTGGTCTGGCCCCGCCGCGAGGGCGTCGAGTACTCGGTGGAGCACGCGGTGCTGCCCGGTTCGCCGGTCGAGCCCGTCGAGGCCGTCGAGGCCTCGGCGAGCGACGTGCTGCTGATCCTGCACAACCAGGATGCCCTGAACTTCGAGCTGGTCACCTCGCCGGTGCCCGCGCCCGGCGAGACCGTCGCCCCGCAGGACGCCGACGTCGTCGTACCGCACGACCCCGACGTGCGGCTGGAGGGCGTGAGCGCCAGCGAGCGCTACCTGGTGCTCTACTACCGCCGCGAGGCGATCTCGCGGTCCGCCGTGCTCCAGCTCCCCGCGAGCGGGCCGGTCGCCTGGGACTTCCAGGAGATCTCGTTCGGCCAGCCGCTGGAGTCGGTCGGCGCGGGCGTCGGCGTGTGGGAGCAGCCCAACCTCAAGGTGGGCTACACCTCGTTCGTCACCCCCTCCTCGCTCTACCTGTACGACGTCGCCTCCGGCGAGCGCACCCTGCTCAAGCAGCAGCCGGTGCTCGGCGGCTACGAGGCCGGCGACTACGACCAGCGCCGGGAGTGGGCCGTCGCCGAGGACGGCACGCGCGTGCCGATCTCGCTGGTCTGGCGCAAGGACAAGGTGCGGTTCGGTGGCTCGACGACCGGGACGGGCGCCGCGCCCGTCGAGCCCGCACCGTTGCTCCTGTACGGGTACGGCGCCTACGAGTACTCGATCGACCCGTACTTCTCGGTGGCGCGCCTGAGCCTGCTCGACCGCGGCGTCGTCTTCGCCGTCGCCCACGTGCGGGGCGGCGGCGAGATGGGCCGCGCCTGGTACGACGACGGCAAGCTGGGCGCCAAGCGCAACACGTTCACCGACTTCGTCGCCTGCGGACGGCACCTCGTCGCCGCGGGCTGGACGGCGAGCGACCGCATGGTGGCCGACGGCGGCAGCGCCGGCGGGCTGCTCGTCGGCGCGGCGACCAACCTGGCGCCCGAGCTGTTCGCGGGCGTCCAGGCGGGCGTGCCCTTCGTGGACGCGCTGACCTCGATGCTCGACCCGTCGCTCCCCCTGACGGTGACCGAGTGGGACGAGTGGGGCGACCCGCTGCACGACCCCGAGGTCTACGCCTACATGCGCTCGTACACCCCGTACGAGAACGTGGCCGACGACGCCTCGCGCTACCCCAAGGTGCTGGCGACGACCAGCTTCAACGACACCCGCGTGCTGTACGTGGAGCCCGCCAAGTGGGTCGCCCGGCTGCAGGCCGCCGGGGCGCCGGCGATGCTGAAGATCGAGATGTCCGCGGGGCACGGCGGCGTCTCGGGCCGGTACTCCGCCTGGGAGCAGATCGCGTTCGAGCACGCCTGGACCCTGGACGTGCTGGGCCTGGCCGACCGCTGAGCGGTACGGCCACCGCCGCCGCTGGTTGAGCTTGTCGAAACCAGGTTTCGACAAGCTCGACCAGCGGTGGCGGCGCGTCGCTAGAGGCCGGACTTGGCCGCGACCACCCGGGCCGCCGCGGCGTCGACCTTCGCGGCGAACGCCGGGTCCTGGCGCGCGGCCTGGACCAGCGCGTCCACCATCGCCGGGGCGACGGACGGCCTGGCGGACGCCAGCACCAGGTCCACCCCGGCGTCCACGGCCCGGACCGCCCGCTGGCCGGCGGGCACGTTCTGGACCTGCACCGCGGCGGACAGGTCGTCGGTGATGATCACGCCGTCGAACCCGTGCTCGCGAACCAGGCCCACCACGGTGGGGCTGAACACCGCGGGCGCGTCGGGGTCGATCTTCGCGTAGATCGCGGACGACATCATGACCAGGCCGGAGCCGTCCTTGATGCCGGCGTCGAACACCGCCACCGACGGGTCGTCGGGCCCGGTCACGGTGTCGGTCACGCCGGCCGTGGTGTCGGTGTTCCCCGTGACGCGGCCCAGCCCCGGGAAGTGCTTGATCGACGTCTGCACGCCGGAGTCCCGCTGGCCCTCAGCGAACGCGTTGCCGTGCGTGATCACGGACTGCTCGGTGTACCCGTAGTTGCGCCCGAACACGCCGATGGGCGCGTTCGACGCCGCGCTCTGCTGCGGCACCAGGTCCAGCACGGGCGCGAGGTTGAGGTTGACGCCCGCGGCGGCGAGCTCCTGCCCCCAAAGCTGCGAACGGGCGCGCAGGTCCGGTGCGGACAGCGTGGCCTGGTCGAGCGCGCTCGGCATGTCGCTGAAGCCCTTGCCGCGCAGCACCTGGACCTCGCCGCCCTCCTGGTCGGTGGCCACGAACAGGGGCACCGGCGAGTCAGCCGCGGCGACGGCGGCGTCCACCAGGTTCTTCACCGGCCCGCGCCCGGCCTGGGTACGGCCGTGCAGGAACACGCCACCGATCTTCTGGTCCCGCAGCATGTCGAACGTCGGCTGGAACGGGCCCTTGACCGGCAGGCCGACCATCACGACCTGGCCCACCTTCTGCTCCAGCGACCAGCCCGCCACGAGCGACAGGTCCGGTTCGCCGGGCGCGGGCTCCTGCGTGGGCGGGGCGGACGGCGTCACGCTGGGCGCGGGCTCCGGCGCGCTGGGTGACGGCGACCCCCCACCGGACGGCGAGGGGCTCGGTGTGGGGCTCGGCCGGGTGCTCGACCGGACGGGTCCGGGCAGGGACGTAGGTCCGGGCTCACCGGCCGGAGCGGAACAACCCGCGGCCAGCGTCGCGACCGTGAGAACGGTGGCGACCAGCAGGCCCGCGGGGCGAAAACGGATCATGACAACAAGTCTCACCCCGCCACCGACCAGGCGTGCAATCGGCGCGGCGGCGGGGTCGGATCAGAGCGCGGCGGCGATCGCCCGCACGAAGTCATCGACGTCGGACGCGGTGGTGTCCCAGGCGCACATCCAGCGCACCTCGACCCGGTCGGCGCTCTCGCCCGGCGCCCAGTCGTAGAACCGGGCGTGCTCGCGCGCCCGGTCGGCGGCGGCCCGGGGCAGGGTCGCGAACACGACGTTCGCCTCGGTCGGGTACGTCACGCGGACCCCGGTCCCGGCCTCCAGCAGCCCCGCCGCCTCGATCCCGGAGCGCAGGCGGGCCGCCATCGAGTTGGAGTGCGCCGCGTTCCGCAGCCAGAGGGGGGCGCCCTCGGCAGAGGCTGCCGCGCCCGGGGACGACGTCCCCGACGTCGGCGTGCCCGGCTCACCCAGCAGAGCCAGGAGCTGGGCCGACACGAAGCGGGTCTTCGAGGCGAGCTGCATCGTCGCCTTGCGCAGGTACGGCACGGCGGCGGTCAGCCCGGCCGGGTCGCCGGTGCCCGCCGCGGCGGTGTCGTCGTCGGACAGCACCACCACGGCCTCGCCCAGCATGCCGCCGTTCTTCGCCGCGCCGAACGACACGATGTCGGCGCCCACGTCGGTGGTGATCTCCCGCAGCCCGACGCCGAGGGTCGCCGCCGCGTTCGCGAGGCGCGAGCCGTCCACGTGCACGCGCAGGCCCGCCGCGTGGGCGGCGTCCGCGAGGAGCTTGAGGTCGGCCACCGAGTAGACCGTGCCGAGCTCGGTCACCTGCGTGAGGCTCAGCACCGCGGGCTGCGCGCGCTGCACGTTGCCGATGTCGCCGGCGTACCGATCCACGGCGTCGGGGCCGATACGGCCCGCGACGCTCGGGACGGCCAGCACCTTGAGGCTGCCCACGCGCTCAGGCGCCCCGTTCTCGTCCGTGTGGATGTGCGCGACGTCGCTGGCGATCACCGCACCCCAGCGCGGGGCCGAGGCCATGAGGCTGATGACGTTCGCACCCGTGCCGTTCAGCACCGGGAAGATGCGGGCGCGCTCGCCGAACACCTCGGTGGCGCGGTCCTGCAGGCGGGCCGAGACGGGGTCGTCGCCGTACGAGACGGCCGCGCCGTCGTTCGCCGCGGCGATGGCGGCCATGACCTCGGGGTGGACGGGAGCGTAGTTGTCGGAGGCGAAGTGCTGCACCCGCCCATTCTCCCGCCGTCCGGCGCCGGACAGGCCAAGGGCCCAGCCACCTCGAAAGGTGACCGGGCCCTCGACGTACAACCTGGCGAGCTCAGGAGCCCGCCGCGGCTGTCAGAGATCAGATCGGGCGGATGTTCTCCGCCTGGAGGCCCTTCGGGCCCTGCTTCACGTCGAACTCGACGCGCTGGTTCTCCTCGAGCGAGCGGTAGCCGCTCGACTGGATCGCGCTGAAGTGGGCGAACACGTCCTGCCCACCGTCCTCGGGTGCGATGAACCCGAAGCCCTTCTCGGCGTTGAACCACTTGACGGTTCCGAATGCCATGTACTGCTCCTTGCAAGATGCGACGACCCCGGCCTTCGGGATCGCTGTAATCACGGTGTCGTCGTCATCTCTTGGAAGAACGATCGAGGCACTGCAACATGGCAAGCGTACCTGGACCCGCCGCGGAAAGCCCGACCAATCTCCGTGAGGTGCGTCCGGCGGGTGACCGGATGAACTTTCCTTGGGTCTAGGGTGATGCGGGTCACGTCCTCGTAACAATCTCGGTCGGGGTGGGGGATTCGTGACACAGGCGTCACACAAGGTGACTACTTTCAGCGACCACGACGGAGCAAAGTGCGCCGTCAGATCCACTCCCGCTTGAAGGGGAACAGCAGACATGATTCGACGTTCCACGGCTGCGCGCGGGCTCGCGCTAGCGGCAGTCCTCAGCGTGGGCTTGGCGGCCTGCTCCACCTCGGGTTCTGGCGATGGAGAGGGCGAGGGCTCTGCCGAGCCGCTCGTCGTCGGCACCATCCTCCCGATCACCGGCTCTCTTGCCTACCTCGGTCCGCCCGAGGTCGCGGGCGTCGGACTTGCGATCGACGACATCAACGCGGCCGGGGGTGTGCTCGGCAACGACGTGACCCTTGAGTCCGGTGACTCCGGCGACTCGACCGACATGAGCGTCTCGACCAACACGGCCACCGACCTCATCGGCAAGGGCGTCCAGGTCGCGATCGGTGCGGCGTCCTCGTCCGTCTCGCAGAACGTGGTGGACCAGTTCACCGAGGCCGGGGTCCTCCAGATCTCGCCCGCGAACACCGCCACCGAGCTCTCCGGCGTGAGCGACCTGTTCACCCGTACCGCTCCGCCGGACACCGTCCAGGGTGCGGCGCTCGGCTCCCTCGTGCTCGACGGCGGCCACCAGAAGGTCGCCTTCCTCGTGCAGAACGAGACCTACGGCACCGGCCTGCGCGACAACGTGCAGAAGTCGATCGAGGCCGGCGGCGCCGAGGCTGTCTACGGCGGCACCGGCTCCGGCGAGGAGTTCGCCCCGGGCGAGACCAACTTCTCGTCCATCGTGACCGACGCGCTGGCCGCCAAGCCGGACGCCATCGTCATCCTCGCGTTCGAGGAGACCAAGGCGGCCGTGGCCGAGCTCGTCTCCCAGGGCTGGGACTTCGACGGCACCACGTACCTCTGCGACGGCAACACCGCCGACTACTCCAAGGACTTCGACCCGGAGACGCTCAAGGGCGTCGTCGGCACCATCCCCGGCGCCGACCCCGCGCAGGAGTTCAAGGACAAGGCGAGCGCCTGGTACGAGGAGGCCGAGGGCAAGCCGCTGACCGACTACGCCTACGCCGCCGAGTCGTACGACGCCGTCATCCTCGCCGCGCTCGCCGCGGTGAAGGCGGACTCGACCTCCGGCACCGACATCGCCGCGGCGATCCGCTCCGTGTCCGGTGCGGACGGTGGCACCGAGGTGTCCACCTTCGAGGAGGGCGTCACGGCGCTCGAGGCCGGTGACGACATCCACTACAAGGGTGTCTCCGGCATCGGCCCGATCAACGAGGACAACGACCCGTCGTCCGCGTTCATCGGTGTCTACAACTACGCCGACGACAACACGCTCGTGTTCGACCGTGCGATCGAGGGCAAGGTCGAGGGCTGACGCTCCCGGCTGACACAGCACGAAGGCCCGGTCACCTCGGTGGCCGGGCCTTCGTCATGTCCCGTTCGTGTCACGGAGGGACGATGTGCGGGAACCCGGGGCGGCGGCGCGCCGTTGAGCCGGGTGGACCGACAGGACCGAACCTCACGAAGGACTGAGATCAATGGGCTTCCTCGACCGACTGCTCGGCCGCGAGCCGCGCGAGCAGACACCCGGCATGTACCAGGGTGGCGCCACGCCGCGTCCGCAGTACCAGCAGGCACCGGGCCAGGCCCCGGCCTACGGCACGGCCCCCGTCTACGGGTCCGCCGCGAGCACCGGCCGCAGCGAGGACGAGGTCGCGATCGAGCGCTACCGGTACCTGCTGCGCACCGCGCCGCCGGACCGGGTGGAGGAGGCGCACGCGGAGGCGTTCGCCCAGCTCACGCCCGAGCAGCGCAACCAGGTCCTGGCCCAGCTCAGCGAGACCGTGCCGCCCAACGAGCGTGCGACGTCGGACGACCCGCGCGACCTGGCCCGCATGGCCACCCGCGCGGAGATGCGCAACCCCGGCACGCTGGAGCGCAACTTCGGGGCGAGCCGCGGCCCGGGCTTCGGCTCGATGCTGGGCGCGAGCATGCTCGGCACCATCGGCGGCATGGTGATCGGCTCGGCCGTGGCGGACATGATGTTCGGCAGCTCGTTCGGCGACCCGGGCCAGGACTTCGCCGATGAGGAGGGCGGCGGCGAGGCCGGCGCCGAGGAGGCAGGCGGCGAGGAGGCCGGTGCCGAGCCCGTCGAGGCGTCCGGTGCCGAGGGCGGCGACGCCGGTGCGGACGGCGGCGGTGGCTTCTTCGGCGACATGTTCGGCGGCGGCGACGGTGGCGGGGACTTCGGCGGTGACTTCGGCGGCGGCGAGTTTTAGTCCCTCGCGCCGAGGTAGAACCGTGGCGAAGTAGAACTGCAGCGGGCGCTGGAGTTCTACTTCGCCACAGTTCTACTTCGCCTGAGTTCTATCTCGTCAGGAGCCGATGAGGCGCAGGAACGCCCCGAGCTCCATGAGGTGCCGCACGCCGTCGGCCTCCAGGTCGCCCGGCAGGTAGTCGGTGAGCCGGGGCGACGAGACGACCACGGCCCGCCACTGCGCGCGCGAGACCGCCACGTTGATGCGGTTGCGCGACAGCAGGAACCCCATGCCCCGCGAGACGTTCTCGGGTGCCGAGGCAGCGAGCGTGAGGATCGCGACCGGCGCCTCCCGCCCCTGGAACATGTCGACCGTGCCGACGGGCACGCCGTCGAGGCCGGCGGCGCGGAGCGCCCGGCACACCGCGTGGACCTGCGCGTTGTACGCGGCGACCACGACGACGTCGTCCGGGCCCAGCGGGCGGGCGGGCCGGCCGTGCCCCGGGTGCCAGGTGCGGCCGACCACGTCCTGCACCTGCCGCACCACCTCGTCGGCCTCCGCCGGGGACGACGTCGAGCGCCCCTCGTGGACCACCGGGGCGTGCGCCACCCCGGGCGGCACTCCGTCGAGCGACCGCTCGGTCGTGACCGCATGGGCCGACAGCCGGCCCGCGTACGCGAGCTCGGACACGGCCGCACAGACCATCGGGTGCATGCGCCAGGACTCGGGCAGCAGGTAGCCCAGGCCCTCGGGCAGCACGGAGCTGCCGGCCGCGAGCCAGGCGAGCGCCGACTCGTCCACCGGTTCGGGGTGCTTTCCCTGGCTGACCTGCGGAAGCTGCTGCGGGTCGCCGAGCAGCAGCAGCCGCTGCGCGGCCCGCCCGACGGCGACCGTGTCCGCGAGCGAGAACTGCCCCGCCTCGTCGACGACGAGCAGGTCCAGGCCCTCGGCCGGCCAGCGCTCGTGCGCGAAGTCCCACGCGGTGCCGCCCACCACGCAGCCGCCGGAGCTCCCGGCGGCGAAGTCCGCGAGCTGGCTGCCGGTCAGCTCCGACCACGGGCCGCCGGCCTCCTGCTCGATGGCCTTGGCCCGCTGCTTCTTGGCGACCACCTCGACGGGCACCCCGGCCTTGTCGACGAGGCAGCGCAGCAGGTTCTCGACCGCGGAGTGCGACTGCGCCACCACGCCCACCCGCCAGCCCGCGTCCACGAGCCGGGCCACGACGTGCGAGCCGACGTGCGTCTTGCCCGTTCCCGGCGGTCCCTGCACCGCCAGGTACGAGCGGTCGAGCCGCTCGACGGCGGCGAGCACGGCGGCCTCCAGGTGCAGCCCGCCGGCGGCTTCCCCGCCGGGCACACCGGCATCCGTCAGCCGGGGCAGGTCCCCGCCGCCGACCAGCCGGGGCGGGTTGCGGCGCAGCAGGTCGACGGCCGCGCCGTCGGGCAGGGTGCGGTCAGCGTCCCAGGCGGCGAGCGCCGTCCGTGCGGCGTCCTCGGTGGCCTGTTCCTGGGCGTCGTGGGCCGGGCCGCGCTGCGGTGCGAGGGCGACGGGTGGCTGGTCGTGCGGGTCCGCTCCCCCGGACAGCCGCTCGCGCAGCACGACGACGTCGCGGCCGCGCCGCCGGTCGTCCTGGTCGGCGGGCTCCTCCTCTTCCTCCCCGACCGACAGGATCACGCCACCCGAGTGCTCGCCCCGCACGGCCCGCGCCTCCAGCTCTCCGACGACCGGCGGTACCGGCTGGTCGTACAGCACGTGCACCGCGTCGCCCACGCCCAGGTCGGACCCGTCGATGCGCGACCCGTCGAGCATGCGGCCCACCAGCTCGACCTCCCGCGAGGCGAGGCGGTCGCGCCCGACGACGTCCCAGTCCCGCAGCACGCGCGAACGTTCCACGTGGAACGTCGACCGCCGGCCGGGCCACTCGTCCAGCGGCAGCTCCAGCCGCGCGAAGTGTTCCTGCCAGAACGGCTTCTCCTCCCGCTGGTAGTACCCGACGGCCGCACCCAGCAGCCCGAGCGCCTGCACCTCCAGCGACCGGTCGCCCCGGTTCTCGCCGACACGCTCGGCGATCTCGGCGGCCAGCGCCAGCCGCCGCTCGCGCGTCTCGCGCCGGGCCTCGGCCCGGGCGGCCGCCGCCTCCCCGTTGCTCCCGGCGCCCGCCTCGGGGGGAACGCCGCCGGCCGCTGCCCCGGCCGCGTCCGGCCCGACGGTCGCTTCCGCACCACCAGCGTCGGCAGGCTCCGGTGTCGAGGCGCCCTCGCCGCCCGCAGGCCCAGGTATCCAGACGCTTTCCCCGGCCCCGGCGGCACCGGACGAGGCGACCGCGTAGGCCGTGACCGCAGGTGCCACCGTGTCCCGCGCCTCCCGCAGCCAGTCCAGCAGCCGCAGGGTCGAGCGGCAGTCGTACTCGTTGTAGTCCAGGATGCGCTGCCGCAGGGCCGCCGCGCGCTCGTCCCCGTCGGCGGCGAGCTTCGCGTACTCCGCGTACTCGGTGACCGACGCCGTCGCGCTCGTGACGCCCTCCCGCGCCGGGTCGTCCTGCATGTAGAGGGGTTCGAGCTTCTTGATGGACCTGGACCGGTTGGAGATGCGCAGGCAGGAGCGGACGACCGCGTAGAGGTCCACGAGCACCCCGTCGCGCAGCAGCTGGTCCACCTCGTCCTCGTAGACGCCGTGGCGCGCCGCGATCGAGAGCAGGTGCGTCTTCTCGTAGGCGGCGTAGTGATAGACGTGCAGGTCGGGATAGGTCTCGCGGCGGGCGCTCAGGTAGTCGACGAACCGCACGAGCGCGTCACGCTCGGCCGCCAGGTCGTCGGCCCAGAGACCGTGGAACGGCGGGGTGTCGTCGTCGGGGCCGGGCCGCTCGACCCAGCCGAAGAGGTAGTCGAGGCCCATCGCCGGCGCCTGGTCGTCGCCGGGCAGCCGCGCCGCCTCCCACAGCGGGTCACCCTCGAAGTCGAAGAAGACGTCGCCGGGACTCGGCGCCGGCAGCCCGTCGATGGCCTCGGTCGCCACGAGCTGCCAGCGCAGCCGCGCGTCGGGTCCGGCCGGGTCGACGCCGTCGGGCAGGTGGTCGAGCGCGACCGAGCCGTCGCCGTCGTCCAGACCGAGCTGGAGGCGCGCCTGGGCGCGCAGGCCCTCGAAGCGGCCGGCGGCCATGCCGTCCGGCGGGGCCTCGGCGGTCGCGAGGCCGTCGATGGTGGTGATGCCGGCGGCGGACAACCGCGCCCGCTGCGGCCCGTACACCCCGCCGACGAGCAGCACGTCGCGGCTCTGCTGGGCGGCCTCGGCGCAGTCGGGGCAGTCGCGCAGGCGGCCGCAGGCCAGGTAGCGCTCGTCCCGCCAGCGCACCGGGCCGGCGTCGGCGACGTGGGTGTCGAGCACCTCGGTGAGCCGGGAGCGCCGCTTGCGGAAGACGGGCAGCAGGTCGGCCAGCCGGTGCGAGGTGGTCTCCCCCGTGCCGAGCACCAGGTGCACCTCGTCGGTCGGGTCCACCCGCGCCGCCAGCAGCTGGTCCGCGTACGCGGCGAGCTGGAGCAGGGCGCGCACCTTGGTGCGGCGCGCGAGCTTCGAGTCGTGCACGGCGTACCGGAGCCCCGCCCCCAGGGGGTCGCGCACCAGGAAGTCGGCCCGGCCGTGGAACCGCCCGTCGAAGAACGAGGCCTGGTAGACGACGTCGGCGCCCCGCTCCAGCGCGGCCAGGGTGCGCGAGTGCGCGTCGAGCAGCTCGTCCCGCGACATCCGGCGCGCGGGCGCGACCTCCACCACGCCGCCGGGGCGCTCGTCGTCGGCCGGGCCGAAGGCCGCGAGGTGGCCCGCCAGGACCCGGCGTTCGTGGTCCTCGCCCAGGGCCGCCGTGCGGGCGAGCATCTGGTCCTCCTCCCGCACCCGGCGCGGGCTGCGGCCCAGGAGCTCGTCGAGGCGTCTGAGCAGGCGGAACTCGCACTCGCCCGCGGTCACGAGGTCGCTGGCCGAGTACACGAGGGTGCTGGCATCTTCACGCTCCAGGAGGAACATGCCCCCAGGTCTACCAGTGACCTCCGACACGAGCGCGCTACTGTCGCTCCCACACGCGGGAGAAATGTCCGATCGGTCCCCTGGTTCTGGCGCCGACCCACCCGCATGGCCGATAGTGGGGCCGACCGTATCGAAGGAGCAACCATGCCCGTGCGCTTCAACCCGCCTCCGGGTTGGCAGGTGCCCCCGGGATTCCGACCCGACTCCACCTGGGCTCCCGACCCGTCGTGGCCACCGGCCCCGCCCGGTTGGGACTACTGGGTCGACCGCCCCGACGCCCCCCAGCCCGATTCCGGACCCACCGCAGCCGCCCCGCCGGCGCCCCCCGCGCCCCCGGCACCCGCCGGCGCCCCGGACGGAGGCGCGGACACCCGCACCGTCGCGATCCAGGTGATCGACGCCCCCGGCCGGCGCCCGGCGCCCGCACCCCCGGCCGTGCTGCCCGCCGAGGCGATGGGCTCGACCATGACGATGGCGCCCATCGGCGCCCCGCCGGCGGGCGCCCCGCGCCCGGGCTCCGGCCCGCAGCCGGTCTACCCGCCGCAGCCCGGGATGGCGCCGCCGCCCCCGCCGCCCGAGACGTCGGCCAAGGGACCGGCCTCGGGCGTGCTCGCAGCGATCAAGGGGCTCGGCGGCCGCAAGGCGACGACGCCACCGGCCGACCAGCGGCCCGGTGCCTCGGGTCCCGGCCCGCTCAGCATCGACGACGCGAACCGCGGGCCCGGGGGCTCGATCCCCGTCGGCACCGTCGCGGCCGGAGCCATGGGCCAGGGTCAGCGGCCCGGCGGTCCGCAGCGCCGCGCTCCGGGCGCCGGCCTCATGGTCGCCATCGGCATCGCCGGGCTCGCGCTGGGCGTGATCATCGGCGTGATCGTCACCGCGGGCCAGCAGGCCGACGCCAACCAGGCGATCTCGGACGCCCAGAACATCCAGGCCGGCATCGACGAGCAGCGCGCCGAGATCGAGGCCGACCGCGCCCAGGTCGACAAGCAGCGCGACGAGGTGGCCAAGCGCGAGCAGGCGCTCGGGGACCGGGAGGCGCAGGTCAAGGAGCAGGAGGCCGCGCTCAAGCAGCAGCAGGAACAGCAGCAGCAGGAGCAGGAGCAGCAGCAGGAACAGCAGGAACAGGAGAACAACGGGAACGGCAACGGGAACCCGGGCACCGTCTTCTACTGGAGCTGCGACGCGGTGCGTGCCGCAGGCGCGGCCCCCCTGCCCAACACCGAGCCGGGCTACATGCCGCACCTCGACCGGAACAACAACGGCATCGCGTGCGAGGACGGCGAGTAGTTTCCACCGCACCGGCGCAAAAATGAGCGGGCCGAGACAGATCCCCAGATTCTGTCTCGGCCCGCTCGGTTGTTCCCGGCCCACGCCATCTCCCCAGACGAGACGCGGACCGGGAAGTCCTAACCCCCGAAGAGTCCCTCCAGGAGTTCACCGAGACCGAGGGGATCCTCGTTCTCGGGAGCTTGGGTCTGCTCCTCGCTGGGAGCAGGGCTGGGCGACACGCCGCCGTCGGGCCGGACCTCGCCGGTCGAGGCGAGCTGCAGTGCCTCGCTCATGTCGATGAGGCACAGCCGCCAGACGTCGGGGTCGACCCCCTTGGGCGCCCGCCAGAACGACTTGCCGGTGAGCTCCGCCGGGGCCGTCCAGCCGGTGTCGGTGCGCTGCGCGACGCAGGTCTCCATCGCGGGCACCTCGTTCGCCTGCGGGTCCTCGACCAGCATCGGCGCGAGCTCCGCGACCATCGGCGCGGGCTCGGCGGCCTGGGGCGTGTCCACCGACCTACCGGCGACGTCGTGGATGACGGCGCACTCGGGCGAGGTGCTGCGGCACCAGGAGGCGCTCCAGGTGTTCTTGTTCGCGTAGACGAAGCCGCGCGGCTCCGCCGTCGACCGGTCCACCTGCAGCACGCGCATCCACACGGTGCCGTCGCCGAGCACGTCGAACGGCGTGACCCGCAGCGACGCGCCCGCCTCGGGTGCGCCCTTCTCGGCGCCGGCCCCCGACCCCGGTGACGCGGACGCCCCCTGCGCGTCCGCGGCACCATCGGTCTGCGGGTCGTCGAAGACCAGGAACTGGTCCCCTTCCTTCGCCCCGGAGGAGAAGCCGAACACGAGGGCCGGTCCGCCGTCGGACGGCAGGACCATCGCGTCGGACGTGACGCCGCGCCAGAGCAGGGTTCCGCCGAGGTTCCCCGCGCGGAGGTTCTGCAGGGCGGTGTCGCCGCCCGCCAGGACCTCCAGGTCGGTGGCGCTGTGCCGGCCGTCGATCTTCGCCAGGGTCACGACCGCCAGGTAGCGGTCGCCGTTCCCCGCCGGGAGGCCGAGGTCGAGCACAGCGGTGTTCGCGTCCACCCGGTAGGCCGCCGGCTGCGCCACGGAGGTCACTCCGGGTGCCAGGTCCGCGAGCTCCGTGGCCGGGTCCGGCGTCGGGATCTCGGTGGGCGACGGCGCGGGCTCGACGTCGACCGTGGCCATCGGCTCCGGCGTGCCGAGGGGCGTGACCTCTACCGGGGAGCTGCTCCAGAGCCCCGGGATCCCCGGGAGCGCGCCCGCCACCCCGGCGCCGGCCGTGGCCAGCACGAGCGTCGAGGCCAGCGAGACGCCGGCCCGTCGCACGGTGTGCTTGCGCCGGCTCGACCGCAGGACGCCGTCCAGGTCGAGCGTCGACTCGGGCACCGACGCGTGCGCCGACTCGCGGAGCCGGGCGACGAAGTCGTCGTCAGGAGCGCCGTGGGAGAGGTTCATGTTCATCGCGTTCCGCCCAGTGAATCGAGATCGAGGATCGCGCGCAGGTGGGCGAGGCCGCGCGAGGCAGTGGACTTGACGGTGCCGAGGGGGATGCCGAGCTCGCTGGAGACCTCGGACTCCGACAGGTCGAGCAGGTGGCGCAGCACCACGACCCGGCGCTGCTTGAGCGGGAGGCGCAGGAGGGCGCGCACGACGGTGTCGCGGTCGTCCACGGTGCGCGTGGGCATCCGGGTCGCCGGGCGGGCCGCGCGGGTGTCCTCCTGCGGCAGCTCGTCGGGCCCGGTCAGCACCTCGCGCCGCGTGCGGCGCCAGGCGTCGATGCGCAGGTTCGCCAGCACACGCCGCGCGTACACCAGCGGGTCGCCCTGCCGCGCCTTGTGCCAGTGCCGGTAGCAGCGCTCGAAGGTCTGCTGCGTGAGCTCCTCGGCGCGGTGGGCGTCACCGCTGAGGAGGAAGGCCATCCGGTGCAGCGGATCCTTGGCCTCTCGCATGAACGCCGTGAACTCTTCGTTCTTCGAGATCTGGGCGGTCCTGCGCGCGTGAGTGGCCCTGGGCCGGTCGGTACGCACGGGCAGCGAGGGTACGTCATCCTGGTCCCCACCTCGCACCACCGAGAGCGGCCGGGTCGTGGGGACGGTTTCTGGCTTCGGCGTCGTGGTGGATGAGGAGTCTGGGGTGTTCTGCTGGGTTGTCACGGTCTCCAGGTCGTCCGCAGAGCTGGAGTCGGCACGCACGACGCGCAGGACCACGGGCCTCAGGGCCCGGGACTCTGGCGCTCGAACGCGCGGACTCGTGACTGTCACGAACGGAACACGGCCCGACCGGGACGAAGGTTCCATATTGGTTCAGAGAATTTTTCCGGGACGACGAAGCACGTGTCAGACACACAGGTCACGGGGGTGACCTGTACGTCTGACACGTGCTCGCCAGGGGGTGGGTCAGCGGCGGAAGTCCAGCGTCCCCAGGAACGTGTGGAGGTCCCGCAGGCCCTGCTCGCCGCCGTCGAACTCGACCACGAGGAACAGGTTCTCGCCCCGGTCCTCCTGGTGGACGTAGATGTCGACCCAGTAGTAGTCGGTCTCCCCGTCGACGTTGTGCGCGGTCGGGATCACCTCGGCGTAGTCGGCGCCGGGGACGTCGATCATCTTGGACCCCGGGGTACCGGACGGGGTCCACCAGTTGCCGCCGGGCTTGCCGCCCTGGACGTAGACGCGCTCGAACACGTCCTTGTCCTCGGCGGCACGCGCCTTCTCCTCGGCGGTGGCGTCGGTCCACAGGTTCAGCGTGTCCTCGTCGATGCCGGGGTCCACGTGCGCGACCGTCGTCCCGGTCCACTCCACGCCCGGGGAGAACTCGCCGTCGGTCTCCGCCGAGGTCCAGCCCTTCGGGACCGCGAACGTCAGGCCGTTGTGCTCGGTCTTCACCCAGTCGGCCGGTATCCCGGGCTCGATGGCGTCGAGCACCGGGGCCGAGAACTCCGGCAGGTACCAGTCGGGCTCGCCCGCCTCCTTGAGCCAGAGGTTCCCGACGAAGTCGCGGAGCATCTTGTCGCCCTGCTCGGTCGCCGCGAACCGGGTGTCGATGATCCAGCCCTCGTCACCGCTGCGGACCGTGATGGTGGCGGGCCGGACCTTGCCCTCCCGCTTGTGCCGCTCGATGACGACGAGGTCCGCGCCGTCGATGTCGACCGTCGTCGCGCCCGAGTCCTCGGCCGGCGTGGTCCAGCCCGCGACGTCGAACACGTTGCGCAGCTCGATCGTGGCGTCCATGTCGTCGATGGTGCCGGTCTCGCCGAGGCCGTCGGCCTCCGGGTGGTCCGGGGCGAGCCAGCCGGCCACGCCGCCCGCGTTGACGTCGCCGACGGCGATCCAGCCGCCGGCCGGGACCTCGTACCAGAGCCCGCCGAGGATGTAGGGCGCCGCCCCCGCCCCCTCGACCACGCCGTGCTCGACACCCGGCAGCACCGGCAGCGTGCCGTCACCGGTCTCCAGGTACTCGGTGGGCTCGTCGACCGGTTCGTCGGCCAGGTCCGCCGTGGGGTGCGTCGACGAGGGCTCCGTGGACGGCGCCCCCTTGGCCGTGGTCTTCACCGTGCCGGGCAGGGGTTGCTGCCGGTCGGCGTAGATCGCCCCGGCCGCGCCTATGCCCGCGCCGGCGAGCACCACCGCGGCCACGCAGGCGGTCGCCGTGGCCACGACCCGGCGCCTGCGCACGTTGCGCACGGCGCGCGTCGCCATCGCGGCGGCGTCGAGGTCGGCCGGCGGCTTGATCGCCGAGCCGGTCGCCTTCATGCCGGCCAGCAGCGCGGCGTCCTTCTTGGCGTGGATGTCGTGCACGTTCATGATCGGCTCCCTTCGCCGGCGGGCACCACGAGGGTGCGCAGGCGCTCCAGCGCCCGTGAGGCGGTGGACTTGACCGTCCCGGTGGAGATGCCCAGCTCGGCGGCGGTGTCGGCCTCGGACCGGTCGAGCAGGTAGCGCAGCACCACCACCCGCCGCTGCTTGACGGTCAGCGCCAGGAGGGCACGGACCAGGTGGTCCCGCTCGGCCAGCCCGGCGTCCGACGCCGGGGTGCTCGCCTCGCGCAGACCGAGCACCGGCTCGTCGGTGAGCACCTCGCGGCGGGTACGGCGCCAGGTGTCGATCCGGGCGGTGGCCAGGACGCGGCGCGCGTAGGCGAACGGGTCGCCGTCGGCGACCTTCTTCCAGGCCTTGAACGTGCGCTCCAGCGCGAGCTGCACCAGGTCCTTGGCGCGGTGCTCGTCGCCGCTCAGCAGGTACGCGATCCGGTACAGCGCAGGCGTGTTGGCCTGCGCGAACGCCGTGAAGTCCGCCACCGGGTCCTGGCCGCTGCGCACCACCGGGATCTCGCCGGTGCCCCGCTCCGGTTCCAGGCTCACCGCCACCTCGCTCATCCGGTACACCGCCCGGAGGCGTGGCCGGCGGCCTGCCCCGGCGTGGGTTCGCGGCGCGCCGCGCGCCGCCTCGTCTGCGTCATGCACCTTAGACGCAGGGCGGGCCCGCCGAGGTTGCGCTCTTGTCGGAGCGGTTCCTCGACGGGCCCGTGTGACCTACGTCTCCCGAGGTCAGAGCACGTGCGCCAGGAAGTCCTTGGTGCGCTGCTCCCGCGGGTCGTCCAGCACCCTGCTGGGCGGGCCGGACTCGACGATGACGCCGTCGTCCATGAACACGACGTGGTCGGCGACCTCGCGGGCGAACCCGATCTCGTGGGTCACCACGATCATCGTCATGCCGGACCGCGCCAGGTCCTGCATCACGGAGAGGACCTCGCCCACGAGCTCGGGGTCCAGCGCCGACGTCGGTTCGTCGAACAGCATGAGCTCGGGGTCCATGGCGAGCGCCCGCGCGATGGCCACGCGCTGCTGCTGGCCGCCCGAGAGCTGCGCCGGGTAGTGGTCGGTCCGGTCGGACAGCCCCACCCGCTCGATCAGCTCCAGCGCGCGCTGCCTGGCCGCCTTCTTGGTCAGCCCCCGCACCTGCACGGGCGCTTCCATGATGTTCTCGACCGCCGTCATGTGCGGGAACAGGTGGAACCGCTGGAACACCATGCCGATCCGCGAGCGCTGCTTCGCGACCACCTTGGGGTGCAGCCGGTGCAGGATCCCCTTGTCGTCCTTGCGGTAGCCCATCAGGTCGCCGCCCACGACGACGGAGCCGCCGGTGATCTCCTCCAGCTCGTTGATGCAGCGCAGGAGGGTGGACTTGCCGGAGCCCGACGGGCCCAGGATCACCGTGACCGAACCTCGCGGGACGTCGAGGTCCACGCCCTTGAGCACGTGCACGGCGTCGTGCCCGTGGCCGAAGACCTTGTGCACGGCGCGGACGGAGACCATGTCCGTCGAGCCGGCCGGGACGGCCGCGGCATGGGTGGGGGCGCTCATGGTGTCACGTCCTTGTTCACGTCTTCCTGCACGGTCCCGGCCGCGGCGATCGCCGCCTGCCTGCCGCCGGCCGGGCCCTTGCCCCGGCCGCGGCGCCGCGTGCTCGTACCGAACCCGCGCCCGTAGTACTGCTCCAGGTAGTGCTGGCCCACCATCAGGATCGAGGTGATGAGCAGGTACCAGAGCGCCGCGATGACCAGCAGCGGGATGGGCAGGAAGGTGCGGTTGCCGATCGCGCCGGTGGCGTAGGTCAGCTCGAACGTGAGCGGCACGGCCACCACCAGGGAGGTGGTCTTGAGCATCGAGATCGTCTCGTTGCCCGTCGGCGGCACGATCACGCGCATGGCCTGCGGCAGGATCACGCGGCGCATGATCTTGCCGTCCTTCATGCCGAGGGCCTTGGCGGCCTCGGTCTGCCCCGGGTCCACGGAGGTCAGGCCCGCACGCACGATCTCGGCGAGGTAGGCCGACTCGTTGAACGCGAGGCCGAACAGCGCCAGCCAGAACGCGGTGAGCACCTCGTCGGTACGGAAGGAGAAGAACTCCGGCCCGAAGGGGATGCCCAGCGACAGCCGCGGGTACAGCACGGCGAGCAGGCCCCAGAAGATGAGCTGCGTGTAGATCGGCGTGCCGCGGAAGAACCAGATCCAGGCCCAGCTCACCGAGCGCATGACCGGGTTGTCCGACCGGCGCATCATCGCGAGCGCGACGGCGAGCACCACGGCGATGGCCATGGAGCCGAACGTGAGGACCAGGGTCCACATGACACCGCGGATCACCACGATGTCCCGGAGGTAGAGCCAGACCACGTCCCAGCGGAAGTTCTCGTTCGTGATCAGTGCGTTGGCCGCCATGGCGGCCAGCACGAGCACGGCCACGGCCGCGACGAGGCGGCCGGGCCGGGGCACGGGCCGCGCGTGGATCCGGTTGGGCACCGGGTCGCTGCCCGACGGCGACGTCTGCGTCGTCACGTCAGCCTGTCCTTTCCTCGAACCTTGCGTGAGATGACTCCTGGAAAAGCTGAGTGCACGGTACCCGCAGTCGCACGTGGTGCGGACCTCGGGCGCCGTGCACTCGGCGGTCGGGTCACTCGGTCGGGTTCAGCTCGGCCTTGTCCACGACGGCGTCGGCGCTGCCCCAGGCCGCGAAGACCTGCTCGAGCGTGCCGTCGTCGATGAGCTTCTGCACCGCGGCCTGCACCGCGTCGGTCAGGTCCTGGTCGTCCTGCGAGACGACGATGCCGTAGGGCGCCGCGTCCAGGATGTCGCCGACGGTCTCGACCTCACCGGAGGTCTGCTCGACGGCGTAGGCCGTGATGGGCGAGTCGGCGTACATGGCCTGGAGCTTGCCGCCCACGAGGTTGGTGGTGACGTCGGCCTGCGACTCGTAGCGCACGACGTCGATCGGCTCCTCGCCGTCCTTCTCGCACTGCTCGGTGGCCGCGGTGAGCTCGTCGTCCTGGATGGTCGAGGTCTGCACGCCGATGGTGGTGCCGCACAGGCTCTCGGGGTCGAAGCCCTCGGGGTTGCCCGCCGCGACGCCGTACTGCGAGCCGGCCACGGCGTAGCTGATCATGTTGGCCTCGGCGGTGCGCTCCTCCGTGATGGTGAACGCCGAGATGCCCGCGTCGTACTTGGAGCCGATGGCGGGGATGATCCCGTCGAACGCCGCCGACTGGACCTCGGCGTCGAGGCCGAGCACGGCGGCGACGGCGGTGATGGTGTCGATGTCGAACCCGACCGGCGTCTTGCCGTCGGCGTCGATGAACTCGGCCGGCGCGTAGGCGGTGTCGGAACCGACGGTCAGCGTGCCCTTGTCCGCGATCTCCTGGGGGAGCAGCGCGGCGATCTCCTCGTCGACCTCGACGGTGGAGGGGTCGAACGACGCCTCGGCGCTGGACTCGTCGGACGCTCCGTCGGAGCCGGCAGGCTGCTGCGACGCGTCGGTGCACGCGGTCAGGGCGAGGGTGGCCACGGCAAGTACTGCCGTGGCGGTCAGGGCGGGAAGCCTGCGCATCAGGGGTCTCCTGGTCGAGTTTTTTGAACGTCTCGCGAGGCCCCCGGCGACCCGACAGATCTCTGTCATCAGGGGAGCAGAGAACCCGACGGCGCACGTGGCGCCTCGACTCGAGTCTCACCCAACCGTGACTGGTCGCTGGCGTAAACCCGCAACTTAGAGACCATTGTCACACTGTGATGAAGGGCATGTTTCTGTTACATTTCGCCCTTCGCACTGCGCCTGACCTGCAAAGACGCCCAGCCGGCCCGTTCGGCGAACTTGTCCGTCGCGGTGCGCCCCCCTACCCGAGCAGCTCTTCCACATAGCCGCCGCGGAACGTGCCCGCGGGGTCGAGCCGGCCCGCCAGCGCGGCGAAGTCGCTGAACCGCGGGTACAGGCCCGGGAGGTCCGTCACCGGAACCGTGAACAGCTTGCCCCAGTGCGGGCGCGCGCCCAGCGGCAGCAGCGCCGCCTCCAGCTCCGGCAGCGCGTCCCGCACGGCCGGCCAGTCCTGCTTCCACGTGAAGTGCAGCGCGAGGCTGTCGCCGGGAGTCGTGCTGAGCCACAGGTCGTCGCCGGCGACGGTGCGGATCTCGGACGTGAGCAGCAGCGGGCCGAGCCGGTCCCCGAGCGCCCGCACGGCGCGGACGGCGTCGGGCCCCGCGGCGCGCGGGAGCAGGTACTCCGACTGGAGCTCCTCCCCCAGCGACGGCGTGAAGTCGAGGCGGAAGTGCGGCAGCCGCTCGAACCACGGCCCGGGCACCCCGCCCTGCTCCGTGCAGGCGACGGCGGCGACGTCGGGCAGCGGGTGCATCGGCCCGGCCGCCGGGACGGCCCCCAGGTCGGTGAGCAGCGCGGGGGCGGCGCCCACGCCGTCGTCCACGCGGGACTTGCACCAGACCATACGGACGTCGGGCTCGAACCAGCTCGTGAAGACGCTCACCGAGTACGCGCTGCCCATGACGGCGTCGAGGTTCTCGGCCAGGGCGTCCCAGGACAGGCCCGTGAACACGTCCTGCCGCACGTCGAACGTCGGCACCGTGGCCAGCTCGACGCGCGTCACGACGCCGAGGGCGCCGAGCGCCACCACGGCGCCCGGGAAGTCGGCGTCGCCGCGGCGCAGGGTCAGTGCCTCCCCGGAGGCGGTCACCAGCTCCAGCCCGACGACGTCGCCCGCGAGCGAGCGCGTGCCGTCACCCGAGCCGTGGGTGCCGGTGGCGACGGCCCCGGCCACGGAGATGTGCGGCAGGGAGGCCATGGCGGTCAGGGCGCGGCCCTGGGCGTGCAGCCCGGCGACGACGTCGCCGTAGCGCAGTCCGGCCCGGACGGAGGCCACGCCCGTGGCCGCGTCGACCTCGAGGGCCGGCCGGCCGTCGTCGAGGAGGTCGAGCTGGACGTGCACGCCCGTGGTGTCGGCGACGTCCGAGAACGAGTGGCGTGAGCCGAGGGCCCGGACGCGGGGCTCGCCGGCGACGATGCCGGCAAGCTCCGCGAGGGTCCGGGGGCGCTCGGTGCGCGCGGAGGAGTACGTGAGGTTCGCTGCCCAGTTCTTCACCGGACCAGGGTGCCACTCCCGCGCCCGTTCGGACGCGGCCGTTCACATGGTGCTTCGGTGTGGTGCTTCGGTAGGGCTCAGGCGCTGGCGCCGGCGCCGCGCACCACCGGGATGCGCTGGCTGATGCCGACCATGTCCAGGACCTCCATGACGACGGCGGACGGCTCCCGGAGCTGGACGGGCGATCCCGTCTCCTCGCCGAGCACGAACACCTGGAGGATGAAGGCCACCCCGGAGGAGTCGATGAACGTGACGTCCCGGGCGTCGACAATGACGGGATCGGGGTCGGGTCGTGCTGCGAGCGTGGCCATCGCCTCGCTCGCGTTCTCGCGCAGCAGCGCGTCGATGTCACCCCAGAGGGTCAGCACCGTGCCCTCGTAGGTGTTCCGGCAGGCGATTCCGGATCCCAGGCGTCCGGGAACCATGTCCTGCGCTGAGTCTGACGGGAGAGGGTCCATGGGGTCATTCGCTCCGTCCTGCATTGGTCGGGCCTCGACTTCGTTGACACTTGCTTCTGCACAACTGACGTAAACGTCAACTTGGACACTTCTTGGTGCTGTCTGACCACCCCTTGCCCCGGCAGGGCAAGAATTGCCTAGGGCGAGTGTTCACCCGACACCGGGCTTACGTCCACCCCCAAGGCGTTACGGTCACGTTGCACGGAGGAGAACTACCACCCTCCGCATGGTGCGGGCCCGTTCGGCGCCCGTCCGGGACGCGGCTCAGACGGGGTCGGTCACGTCCGCGATCGTGGCTCCGAGCGCCGACGTGAGGTCGACGGCATCGAGCGTGGCACCCACACCGTGAGCACCTCCGCCGATCGACACGGGCCCTGGCTCGCCGAGCCGGGAGTCCGCGACGACGGGCCACCTGTGGAACGACCCGAACGGGGTGATGGTTCCCCGCTCATAGCCCGTGACCTCGAAGGCCACGTCCTTGCTCGGCATCGACAGCCGCGAGACGCCCAGCAGCGCCCGCAGCTTGGGCCACGAGATCTGCCGGTCACCGGGGACCAGGACGAACAGGAAGTCGTCGTCGGCCCGCCGCACGACGATCGTCTTGATCAGCTTCGCGGGCTCCACCCCGCGCGCGGCGGCCGCCTCGGCGAGGCTCGCGACCTGACCGTGCCGGGTGATCTCGAACGGGATGCCCGCCGCCTCGAGCGCCGCGACAGCTCGTTCTTCACTCATGGAATTTCCTATCCTGAAAACGCGAGTCTTCGTTGTCTCGCAATATGGTCAAGGTATCTCCTGTGCGGCGCTCCGTCAGGCGTCGTACTCGGTGCGCTCGGTGCGCCAGTACTCGGCCCCGTCGCGCGTGCGCTGCACCAGTCCGTGGTCAACCATCGCACGCCGGGTACCCGCCGGGTCGTAGGACAGCTCGCGCAGCCGGTCCGTCAGCTCCCGCTCGGTCACCGGCTCCAGCAGCTTGGGCAGCGCCTGGGCGGCCAGGTACCGCGTCACCGCGACCTTGTCCCGCCAGCGGCGCGGCAGGGCCTCCAGGCGCCCGGAGCGCAGGAACCGCCGGGGGTCACCGGCCGGGGCCGGCTCACCCGAGACCGGCTCGCCCGCGGCCCGGCCGCCCGACGTCTGCTCCGCCGACATCCGTCAGCTCAGCTCCGGCCGGCGGGGCCGGCGGCTCGCCCGGACCACGGTCGACTTGGACATGGTCCCGAGCAGGCTGGACGACGTCGCGTCGGCCGTGCCCGCCGGGTCCCCCTCCGGGCAGGTCGTCGGGTCCGTGTCGGACCCGGCCGGGTCGGCGGGATCCGCGCAGCAGGTCGCGTCCGTGTCCTCCGAGGCGTCGCCGGCAGCCTCCTCGGCAGCGGCCTTCTCCGCCGCGGCCTTCTCCTCGGCCGTGGCCCCGGCCGGGACCTCGACCTCGCACTCGGGATCGGACGGGTCGGGGGTCGGCTCCTCGGACGGGTCCGGGCTCGGGTCCGGCGTCGGCTCCTCCGAGGGGTCGTCGCTCGGGTCCGGGCTGGGCTCCTGCGACGGCTCCTCGGTCGGGTCCGTCGGGTCGGGGCTGGGCGTCGGCCTCGGCGTCGGCTTGGTCGTCGGGTCCGTCGGCTTCGGGTCGCTCGGCGTGGGCTTGGGCGTCGGCTTCGGCGGCTTCTGCGACGGCGGGTTGGCGCCCGGCTCGTCCGACGGCTTCGCGGGCTTGCCGGCGCTGCTCCCGCCGCTCGGCTTCGGGTCGGGCGACGGCTTGTAGCGCGGGGTCGCCGAGTCGGACGGCGTCCAGGTGCCGACGTCGGACGGGTCGATCGCGCGGTTCGGGACGGAGCCCGCAGCGAAGAACTCGAAGTGCCACGGCTCGGGCTTGGCGCCGCCGAGCCGGGCCCAGGACGGGTTGTCCCAGCCGTAGTCGGGGCCGTGCAGCCGGAGCCAGACGTACTGGGCCGAGGCGCCGCCCGCGATCGGGTTGCCCAGGTCCACCGCGAGGCCCCAGCCGTGGTTCGACGTGCCGGGGACCGCCGCCAGGTGCGGCTTGGTCTTCGCCACCGCGACCTGCAGCTCGTAGGACCGGTAGGAGTCGGTGATCGGGATCGAGTAGCCGAACTCCTTCTCGAACTCCGCGTTGAGCGCCGTGAAGCGCTCCGCGGCGTCGCAGCGCAGCATGTGGCCGGGAGCGAAGCTCAGCGGGCACAGCACGTCGGTCGGGATGCGGCCGTTGGAGTAGCCCAGCGTGGAGCCACCGAACGCGGAGACGACGTCGAGCAGGCTCTCGCGGAGGGAGACGCCCGCCCGCTGCCCGAGCCCGCCGAGCCCCTCGACCTCCACCAGTGCGTTGGGCACCGACGGGTCCAGCATGTTCGCCAGCCGGACGGCGGCGATGACCACCTCGTCGTAGGTGACATAACCCGCGTGCGGGTCGTCCTCCGCCGGGTCGATCACCGACGTGCGGTCGTTCGACACCTGGACGGCGGGCGGGGTGTCGTCGTCGGACGGCGTCCCGGTCTCGTCCTGGGTGGGCTCCTCCTGGCCGGGGCGGTCCTGACCGGAGTCGTCCTGGCCGGAGTCGTCCTGGCCGGAGTCGTCCTGGCCGGAGTCGTCCTGGCCCGCGTTCTCGTCGTCCGCGTCCTCCTGGCCGGTGCCACGCCCGTCGGCGTCGTCGTCCCGGTCGGAGCCGCGCGACGGGGTCTCGGCGTCCGGCCCCGTGCCGCGCGCGGGCGCGTCCTCGACGCGCAGGCCCTCGTTGTTCTCGCCGAACGCGAGCTGCTGCATCTGGTAGGTCGTGTAGAGCATGCCGAGCTCGGCGGCGGCCTGCGCCACGGTGGGGCTGAAGGCAGGCCCCTGATCCTGCGCCTCCTGCTCGGCGCGTTCGAGCACCGCGACGATCTGCGCGAGCGTGACGCCCTGCGGGGCGGTCTCGGTCTCGCCGACCGTGACGCTCTGCAGCAGGCCGTAGAGCCGGATCGGCAGGTCGTCGCCGTCGCGGGCGGCCTGCGTACCAGGAACGCTCGCCGCCGCCGTGACCAGCACGCCCGCGGCGATTGCTGTGGCGACGGCGCCGGTCCAGGCCCGCCGGAGATACCTGCGCAGGCCGGTCCGGGGTACGTGTGGAACGAGCGACTTCGCCTGGTTCACGCGTCTCCCCCTCGGTCGGTGCGCTGCCTGCCGGAGCGCGGCGCATGCCGTTTCGGATCCTTACACAGCAGTATCACGATCTGGTGAACTCGGGTGGAGTAATTATCGGCGCCCAGGTGAACCGCCCTGCCCGGAGGCAGCGGACGGCGCACGCCGGACGTCGGTGACGCCCCACCAGCGACAAGAGTAACGATTCGGGCGTACAACGCAATGAAGTCTTCCTGGTGCATCTCGGATGCTTCACACTGACCCGGGTCCGTACGGGCGCATCGCGCCCGCAACCGAGCGGCCGGAAGTGTGGCCGTGAAAGGAAGTCCCCCATGACCGAGACTCCCAACGCACCCGCAGTCGAGGGCACCGTGCAGGACCCGCAGGCGAACGTCATCGCGATCGTCGGCTTCGTCCTCGCGTTCGTCGCGCCCCCGATCGGGATCATCCTCTCGGCGATCGCTGTGTCGAAGGCCGGCAAGACGGGCATCGACAGCAAGCTCGCGAAGTGGGGTCTGGCCCTCTCGATCATCTTCACCGTGCTGTACCTGGTCTTCGTCGCGGTCGGCGTCATCGCGGCGCTCTCGCTGCCGGCCGGCGCCGGCGTCTGACCTGAGGTAGCGCGCACCGGGCGGCCACGCGCGCCCGGCAGCACCACCCACAGCACAGAGGCTGTCGCTCCCGCGGGGCGACAGCCTCTGTCGTTCCAAGGCCTGATGTCGGTGCCCTATCCAAGACCAATCGGATACTCCACAATATGGCCTGACATTTCCGACTACCTGCCAACCAGGGGAGCACTACCACCATGACCACGCCCGACACCACGACCCCCGAGGCCGCGACCGAAGAGAACGCGGCCACGGCTGCCACGGAGGTCGTGGAGACCGAGTCCGCCGAGGCGGCGGCGACGTCCGAGGCGAAGGCAGAGACCGAGGCCCCCGCTTCCGAGCCGGCCACCGAGGCGCCCGCTGTGGCCGAGACCGCTCCGCTCGAGACCGCCGCGGTCGAGACCGCTCAGGCCGAGACGGCTCCGGTCGAGACTGCTCCGGTCGAGACCGCTCCGGCCGTCGTCGCCGAGGCCGTGCCCGCTGCCGCCGTGGCAGCGGCCCCCGCAGCCGCCACCTCGACCGAGGTCGCCGCACCGGCCGCCGCGGCCGCCGTCGCCGCGCCCGCCCCGGCCGTCGTCGAGGAAGAGGAGGAGGACCCGCAGACCACGGTCTTCAGCCTCGTCACGTTCTTCCTCGCCGCGCTCCCGATCATCGGCGTCATCCTGAACGCCATCGCGGTCGCCCGCGCCGGCAAGGAGGGCTTCGACCTGTGGCTCGCCAGGTGGGGCCTCGCGCTCGCCATCGTCGAGACGGTCGGCGCCCTGATCCTGGTCGGCATCGGCTACTACTTCGGCCTGCTGACCGCCGGCGCCATCTGAGCCACCCCGCACCCCTGCCGAGGTCCGCCTCCCCCGAGCCCTCCCGCACGGTCTCTCCCCAGACACCGTGCCGGACCGCCGGGTGGGAGCGGACCTCGTGCTCTGCCCGGGCAGCCGCGGCCGGCTCAGGTCTCACGACTTGGTCAGAACGGGTGAAATTTCGCTAACCTACACATGATGGTCATTTGGGTGTCACCGGACGCCTCGACCATGAACGGGCCCAGGTCAGTCTCGAGGAAGGTCTGTCCCATGTCGCAGCTCGTCGTCCAGCGAGACCTCCGGCGCGGCCACCGCGCCCGCCACCTCGTCGCGTCGGCCCTGGCGCTGGCGCTCGTCGCCCTCCTGACGGTGGTGCATCCCCAGGCCGCGAGCGCCTACCCGCCCGGCCTCCCGTCCAAGGCGGTGGCGCAGTCCGAGCTCGACGCCCTCCCGGTGCGCGCCGAGAGCGAGTCGGCGCCGTACGACCGGGACCTCTTCCCGCACTGGATCACCGTCGACGGCTGCACCACCCGCGAGACCGTTCTGCGCCGCGACGGCGACGGCGTGGAGGTGGGCAGCGACTGCTACCCGACGTCGGGCAGCTGGTACAGCGAGTACGACGGCCAGACCCGCACCGCGCCGGCCGACATCTCGATCGACCACGTGGTGGCCCTGGCCGAGGCCTGGCGCTCGGGCGCCGACGGATGGACGACGGCGCGGCGGCAGGACTTCGCGAACGACCTCACCGGGCCGCAGCTCATCGCGGTCACGGCCGAGGTGAACAGCTCGAAGAGCGACAAGGACCCCGCCGAGTGGGTGCCGCCGCTGGCGAGCAAGCGCTGCGCGTACTCGAAGATGTGGATCCACACGAAGTCGCGCTGGGGCCTGAGCGTGGACGCGGCCGAGAAGGCCGCGCTGCAGCCGCTGCTGGACAGCTGCTCGTACTGAGCCCGGTCCTGCCGCGCCGCCGGCACCCGCTGGCCGGCCGGCGACCCGGTCGGACGCTCAGGCCACCTCGCTGACCTGGGCGTCCGACAGCCGGGCGAGCGTGCGGCGCAGCGTCTCCTCGGCGTCGAGCACGGCCTGGTAGGCGTCCCGGCAGGCCGCGTACCCGGCGCAGGCGGCGTCCACGACGCCGATCGCGGCCCGCGAGACGGCGTCGACCTCCTCGGGCAGGGCCGTCCCGCCGACCGAGGCGAGCCGGGCCGCCACGTGCCGGGCCACCCGCAGGCGCGCGACGCCTGCGATGTGCCGCGCCTGGCCGGACTCGAGGGCGACCGCGTAGTCGTCGAACGTGTCGGCCATCGCGTCGAGGCCCCGCGTGCCCGACGTGGTCGCACCGGGGGCGCGCAGCGCGGTGCGCATGGTGCGCAGCCCCGTGGCGGCGTCGCGGACGGCGCGTGCCCTCCCCCGCACCTCCGCCGGGCTCCCGCCGGGCAGGTGGCCCACGGCGGTGTCCCAGTCGGACGACGCCGTGCGCAGGTCCTCGGTCAGGATCTCGACGTACTCCGGGACGTCCAGGTGCTCGAAGCCCTGGCGCCTGCGGCTCAGCCCGTCGATCCGGCTCTCGCACAGGTCGATGAGCTCGAGCAGGTTCACGCCGGGCCCTCGCCGGCGGCGCCGGCAGGGTCGGCCGGTCCCGCTCCGGGGTCCGGGCGGGCGTGGTCCACCTGGCGGACCGGCAGCGGCCGGGGTCCCGCCGGGTGGTCCACCGCTACCGGCTCGGCCCGGGCGGCGGTGTCGGCGGGTGCGGGAGACGCGGCCGGCCTCGTTGTCGGCCGGCCGTCCGACGGCTCCGGTTCGAGCCGGTCGAGCACCGAGAGGACCCGATGGATCCTGGCGATCTCGCGGAGCGCGGCGGCCGGGTCGGCCTCCCGGCCCGCGGTGCGCAGCACGTGCCCGACGGCGTCGCGGGCCGCCGTCGGCCCCACGACCACGGCGTCCCCGAGCGCGATCACGTCGGCGAGGCCGGCGAGCCGCACCGTGATGGCGACCCGGCGCGTCGTCGGCCAGCCGACACCCGCGGCGGTGAGCCGTCGTACGGAACGCGCGATGGTCTCGGGGCTCATGGGGTGCGCTCCGGCGTGCCGACGTCGACCCTCAGCTGCTCAGCCATCCAGCTCCCTCTCCGGCATCCCCGCACTTCACAGGGATTTTCGGCAGCCTAGGCGGCATCTGCCGGAGACAACATGGGGAGCGATCCCCATCCCCGGGCCCGCCTCGCAGGCCACACCCGGGTCCCGCGGCGGGCCCCGGCGGCTGTTGACGGATCCGCGCGGACCGGTGAGTCTGGTCGGGCCGCGGCCCGGCGGGCCGCGTTCGCACTGCTCAGCTCTCCAACCGACGGACGACATACGAGCACAGGGAGAACCGATGACAACGCTGTCAGAGACGCCCTCGCACCGCACGCACCGACGCTTCCGGAGACACCCCGGCCGGCGGTCCGGACGACCCGCCCTCGGCCTCGCCGCCGCCCTGGCCGCCGCGTGCCTGGCGGTCTCGCTGGCTCCCGCTCCGCCGGCAGACGCGGCACCGGCGGGCGCGGGCGCCGTCGGACCAGTCGTCGCCGGGACCGGGACGAGGGCCGCCGCCCTGGCCGAGATCTGCGACATCTACTGCGACGCCCGGGACCCCGGGGCCGCGGCGGGCGACCGGGTGCCGGTGAGCACCACGGTCCACGGCCGCACGATCCGGCTGCACGTGTCCGACCCCGACGTCATGGGCTGGGGCTCGATCGAGGGCGGGCAGCCCGGCGACGAGGTCTGGCTGGACCGTTCGTTCGACGGCGGCCGGACGTGGGCGTCGGGCAGCCGGCTGGGCGCCACGACGACCCCGGCGGGCTCCACCGGCTGGCGCACCCAGATGTACAACGTGGACGACTGGAACAACACCGGCGTCGGCGCGCTGCGGGCCTGCGGCAAGGCGGGCGACCGCGCCGAGATCGCCTGCACCGGCTGGGCGCGCAACGACCGCAACGCGGGCAGCCGCTCCACGGCCGCCGCCACCGCGCTGATGATGCTGTGGGACCGCGACACGGGGCTGTTCGAGACCAACGGCTGGTGGACCGGGGCCAACGCGCTGACCGCCGTCATCGACAACGCCCGGATCAGCGGCATGGGCAGCTACCGGTACGCGATCGCGCAGACCTACGACAAGAACGTGAGCTCGCGCGACGGCCAGTTCCGCAACGAGTACCTGGACGACACGGGCTGGTGGGGCCTGGCCTGGGTCGCCGCCTACGACCTCACGGGCGACAGCCGCTACCTGAGCACGGCCCGGGCCGACGCCGACCACATGCGCGCCTACTGGACGAGCAAGTGCGGCGGCGGCGTGCAGTGGAACACCGGCATCGCGTACAAGAACGCGATCACCAACGAGCTGTACGTGCAGCTCAACGCGGCGCTGCACAACCGCATCCCGGGCGACACCACCTACCGCCAGCGAGCGCAGGAGGGGTGGGAGTGGTTCCGGGACAGCGGCATGATCGGCTCGGGCAACCTGGTCAACGACGGCCTGAACGACTCGTGCGCCAACAACGGCCAGCCCACCTGGACGTACAACCAGGGCGTGATCCTCGGGGCGCTGGCCGAGCTGCACCGGGCCACCGGTGACGCGGCGCTGCTGGAGACCGCCCGGGACCTGGCCGACGCCTCGACCGGGTCGTCCTACCTGAACCCCGGCGGGATCCTCCGCGAGGTGAACGAGGGCGACGACTGCAACAGCGACGGGGCGTCGTTCAAGGGGGCCTACGTGCGCGGGCTGGGCAAGCTCAACGCCTACCTGGCCGACCGCCCGTACAGCGCCTACCTCGACCGGCAGGCCGACGCGGCGTACGGCAACGACCGCGACTCGCTCGGCATGTACGGCCCGCACTGGGCCGGGCCGCTGGTGCGGCCCGCGACGGGGCACGGCTGCCAGCAGGGCGCGCTGGACCTGATGAACGCTGCCGAGGCCGGCTAGACCCCACGTGTCAGACGTACAGGTCACCCCCGTGACCTGTACGTCTGACACGGGAGGGGGCCGTTCCGGGACCCCGCGGCAAATCATCTTGCCGTTCCTGGGAGAATGAGGGGTTGTGAGTACCGAGCCTTCTTCCGCCCCTGTGTCCGACGGCGATCGCGGTCGCGCGGGCGGAGGGCGGAACCACCGCCGCGGCTCGGGCAGGCGGACCGGCGACCAGAACCGCCGCCCGCGGCGATCCGGGCCGCAGCGCGTCTCCGCGGCGCAGCTCGCGGCGGCGGCCGCCAAGCGGGCCGCCGTCGAGATGCCGGACATCACCTACCCGGCCCAGCTGCCCGTCTCCGCCCGGCGCGAGGACATCGCCGCGGCGATCCGCGACCACCAGGTCGTGATCGTGGCCGGCGAGACCGGTTCCGGCAAGACGACGCAGATCCCCAAGATCGCGCTCGAGCTGGGGCGCGGGCGCGAGGGCCAGATCGGCCACACCCAGCCCCGCCGCCTCGCCGCGCGCACCGTCGCGGAGCGCATCGCCGAGGAGCTCGGCACGCAGCTCGGCGGCGTCGTCGGCTACCAGGTGCGGTTCACCGACCAGTCCAGCGACGAGACGCTGGTCAAGGTCATGACGGACGGCATCCTGCTCGCCCAGATCCAGCGCGACCTGCAGCTCCTGGCCTACGACACGATCATCATCGACGAGGCGCACGAGCGGTCCCTCAACATCGACTTCCTGCTCGGGTACCTGTCGCGGCTGCTGCCGCAGCGGCCCGACCTCAAGCTGATCATCACGTCGGCCACCATCGACTCCGAGCGGTTCGCCGCGCACTTCTCCCCCGCGGCCCTGGCGGAGCGGGGCGGGGCGCCCGAGTACGTCACCGACGTGCTCCCGGACCTGGCCCCGATCGTCGAGGTCTCGGGCCGCACCTACCCGGTCGAGATCCGGTACCGCCCGCTGTCGCCCGACGAGGGCGAGACGGGTACGGAGGGCGAGCGGGCTTCGTCGTCCGACCGGCCGGCAAAGAAGAAGGGCAAGGCACGCGGGGACGAGGAGAAGGACCTCGTCACCGGCATCATCGACGCCTGCGACGAGCTGCTCCGGGAGGGCAGCGGCGACATCCTCGTGTTCCTCTCGGGCGAGCGCGAGATCCACGACGCCGCCGACGGCCTGGCCGGCCACTACAAGGAGCGTGCGCGCGACCCGAAGCACCCGCAGCACATCGAGATCCTGCCGCTGTACGCGCGGCTGTCGAGCGCGGAGCAGCACCGGGTCTTCCAGCAGCACGCCTCGCGGCGCATCGTGCTGGCCACGAACGTCGCCGAGACGTCGCTGACCGTCCCGGGCATCCACTACGTGGTGGACCCGGGCACGGCGCGCATCAGCCGCTACTCCAAGCAGACCAAGGTGCAGCGGCTGCCGATCGAGCCGGTCTCGCAGGCCTCGGCCAACCAGCGCAGCGGCCGCTCCGGCCGGGTCGCCGACGGAATCGCGATCCGCCTCTACTCGGAGGAGGACTTCGACGGCCGGCCCGAGTTCACCGAGCCCGAGATCCTGCGCACCTCCCTGGCGTCCGTGCTGCTGCAGATGATCTCGGTGGGCGTCGTCAGCACGCCCGACGACGTCGCACGCTTCCCCTTCGTCGAGCCGCCCGACACGCGCGCCATCCGCGACGGCGTCCAGCTCCTGACCGAGCTCGGCGCGCTGGAGGAGGTCGACGGCGTCACCCGGCTCACCGACGTGGGCCGCACCCTCGCCCAGCTCCCGATGGACCCGCGCCTGGCGCGCATGGTGATCGAGGGCTCTCGGCACGGCGTCGCCCGCGAGGTGGCGATCGTCGCCGCCGCGCTGTCGATCCAGGACCCCCGCGAGCGCCCCGCCGAGCAGCGCGCGCAGGCCGACCAGCTGCACGCCCGGTTCGCCGACCCGCGCTCCGACTTCCTCACCTACCTCAACCTCTGGGAGTACGTGCGGGAGCAGCAGCGGCTCCTGTCCAGCTCGGCGTTCCGGCGGCAGTGCAAGGCGGAGTACCTGAACTTCCTGCGCATCCGCGAGTGGCAGGACGTCGTGGCGCAGCTCCGCGAGATGGCCAAGCCGCTGGGTATCGAGATGTCGTTCCAGCCGCGGAACCGCCAGGACCGCGGGTCGAGCCTGTCGAGACCGGACGAGGTCTCGACA
>NZ_JBHVEG010000047.1:0-38402 GCF_042802395.1 Promicromonospora sp. NPDC057488 | reverse complement strand
GGTCCACAGGTGGACGGCCACGTCGTCAGGTCACGGCGCGGTGCCGCCGAGGGCCTGCGGCGTGCGGCGCACGCGCGCCCGCATGACCAGGCCGGGGATCCCGGTGCCCAGGAGGACCGGGAACAGGGCGAAGACCGCGAACCAGAGGAAGATCGCGAGATAGCCGTACGCGCCGGCCCCGCCGCTGGTGCTGTTGTCCGCCACGATCAGCAGCACGATGCTGGCCACGACCGCGACGACCACGAAGGCCAGCAGGATCACCGCGATCCAGACGAGGGCGGTGGCCCATTTCCGGTAGGCGGGGCTGATCGGCCGCGGCGCAGGCGGGTGCTGGGCCGGGTACGGGGCTTGCGGCTGGTCCGACATGGCCACACTCTCCCACGTCAGCGCCGCAGCGCCCGCCGCGCCAGGCCGTTGCCGAGCCACTGCACCGCCTGCACGATCACCACGATGATCACCACCACGACGGCGGTCACCGCCCAGTCGTACTGCCGGTAGCCCTGGACGATCGCGAAGTCGCCCAGGCCGCCCGCTCCCAGGTAGCCGCCGATCGCGGACATGTCGAGCACGCCGACGAACAGGAACGTGTAGCCGAGGATCAGCGGTGCGAGCGCCTCGGGCACCAGCACCGTCCGCACGATCCGGAACGGTGAGGCCCCCATGGCCCGTGCCGCCTCGACCACACCGGGGTCGATCGAGACGAGGTTCTGCTCCACGAGCCGCGCGAAGACGAACGTGGCCATGATGCACATCGCGAAGGTGAACGCCTCGATGCCGATCGTCGAGCCGATGACGGCCCGGGTCAGCGGGCCGAGCGCCACCAGGAAGATGATGAACGGGATGGGCCGCACGATGTTCACCGCGAGGTTCAGCACGGCGAACACGAACCGGTGCTGCAGCAGGTTGCCCGGCCGCGTCAGGTACAGCCCGAGCCCGAGCGCGAGCCCCAGGAACCCGCCGATCAGCAGCGTGATCAGCACCATGTAGGCCGTCTGGCCCGCGGCCTCCCAGAGCAGCGGCGTCAAATAATCCCAGTTCACAGGTCGATCCCTCCCGTCAGCCACGTCTGCCCGCCGAACGGCCCGTTACCGGGCAGACGTTCCCCGGGTGCGCCCGGGTCCGGCGGACCGGCCGGGTCCGCGCCCGGGGCGTCCTGCCGCCCGACGCCGCCCACCTCGCGCGGGTGGGCCGCGGTGCCGTGATCGTCCACCCAGGTCACGGCGCGCAGCGCCGCGACGGCGGCCTCCACGGAGCCGCCGTCGCCGACGAGCTCCACCGTCAGCGACCCGTACGGCCGCTCCGCGACCTCCGTGATGCCACCGAACACGACCGTGCCGTCCACGCCGTGCTCGCGCAGGGTGCGCGTCAGCACGGCCGACGAGCCGGCCACCTCGTCCACACCCACGGTCACGATGTGGCCCGAGTGCCGGGTCCGCAGGCGCGCCAGCACCTCGGGCGAGGGCCGGTCGCGCAGCGCGGTGGCGACGAACCGACGCGTCGTGTCGTGCCGGGGCGAGCTGAAGACCTGGTAGGCCTCGCCCACCTCGACCACGCGCCCCCGCTCCATCACCGCGACGCGGTGGCAGATCGAGCGCACCACGTCCATCTCGTGGGTGATGACGACCACGGTGATCCCGAGCTCACGGTTGACGCGCTGGAGCAGGTCCAGCACGTCACGCGTGGTCTCGGGGTCCAGGGCCGACGTCGCCTCGTCCGCCAGCAGGATGCGCGGGTTGGTGGCCAGCGCCCGGGCGATGCCGACGCGCTGCTTCTGCCCGCCCGACAGGGTGGACGGGTAGACGCCCGCCTTGTCCGCCAGGCCGACGAACTCCAGCAGCTCGGCGACCCGCGCGTCGCGCTTCGCGCGCGGCCAGCCGGCGACCTCCAGCGGGTAGCCGACGTTCCCCGAGACGGTCCGGGAGGTCAGCAGGTTGAACTGCTGGAACACCATCCCGATCCCGGCCCGGACCGGCCGCAGGCGCGCCTCGCTCAGCGAGCCGAGCGAGAGGCCGTCGACCACCACGTCGCCGCCGGTGGTCCGTTCGAGCGCGTTGATCAGGCGTACCAGGGTGGACTTGCCCGCACCCGACTGCCCGATGACGCCGAAGATCTCGCCCGCGCGGATGTCGAGGGTGACCTCGTCGACCGCGCGCACCTCGGCGCCCTTCCCCCGGCCCGGGAACACCTTGCTGGCGCCCTCGAACCGGATGATGCTGCTGGTCGCCGCAGGCATCAGGAGGCGTCCTCCTGGATGCCGGCCAGGATCTCCTGCAGCTCGGCGGCCGAGTTGTCCTTGATGACGCCGGTGCCGCCCGAGGCCTCGAGCACGCCCTTCTCGACCTCCGGGGAGTGGTAGATCTCGACGAGCTGCTGGAACACCTCGTTGTCCGCGTCGTCGCCGCGGGCCACCCACACGTTGATGTACGGCTCGGCGGCCGAGGCGTCCGGGTCGTCGGAGAAGATCGCGTCCTCGGAGGTCAGGTCGGCGTCGCCCACGAAGTCGTTGTTGATGATCGAGGCGTCGACGTCCTGCAGGGCGAGGGCCGTCTGGGCGGCGTCGACCGGGGTCACGGTCACCTTGGACTCGTCCTCCAGCACGTCGGCCGGCGTGGAGAACGCGCTGCCGCCGTCGCGCAGGGCGACCAGGCCGGCCTCCTGCAGCACGAGCAGCGCGCGGGCCTGGTTCGTGTCGTCGTTCGGGATGGCGATCTCGCCGCCCTCGGGGATGTCCTCCACGCTGTCGTGCTTGAGCGAGTAGAGGCCCAGCGGGTAGACGGCGGTGGCCGCGATCGGCGTGAGGTCCGACCCGGTGGCGGTGTTGTAGTTGGCGAGGAACTGCAGGTGCTGGAACTGGTTCAGGTCCAGGTCGCCGTCGGTCAGCCCCTGGTTGGGGAGCTGGTAGTCGCTGAAGTTCACCAGCTCGACGCTGATGCCCTCCTCCTCGGCCAGGTCGCTGAACGTGGTCCAGTAGTCGTCGCCGGAGTTGACGACGCCGATGCGGACCGGGTCGTCGGCCGAGCCCGCGGCGGGCGCGGCCTCGTCGGCGTTCCCGCAGGCGCTCAGCGCCAGGACGGCGGTGACGGCGAGGCCGGTGGTCAGGACGGAGGTGAAACGAGACATGGGTGGTCCTCTCGGGCGCACGGGCGCGGGTATGCCTGTGCCCAGGATGCGGGGGGCCTGCGCCGGGCGCAGGCCGAGGGTGTGGGGAGACGGCGGGCCACGGCCATCAGCAACGTGGCGAGCTCGGGACGATGCGGGGCAGTCCGGGAGGGACCGCGGGAACGTGCGGCGCTGTCAGCGCTCGCGCATTCGCCCGCCGCGCACGCGGCCGCGACACATCGCGTCGCGACAGGTGCGCGACGTCGTTGCGGAGGTCCGGGTGCGGGTCATGCGGACATCGTGCGTCACCGGACGACGTCGAAGCCAATCCCTGCGGGGAAAATCCCACGATGCGGACCGAAATCCGTCCACATGGTGGCGGGCCCGCCAGATTTCGGGCAAGAAAGGACCCCTCGCACACCCACCAGAGCTCACTTACCCTTGCTGCCTTCCGGCCCTGGGGGAGTTCGGCGAGATGGTGCCGCACGAGGGGTCTGCCGCAAGCCTAACCGATCCGGACGCCCGGACCGAACCGGGCAGAACCCGCTGTTCGCCACCTCACATCGACCCACCCGGATTCCGATTCGTTGTCCGAGCACGGCGTCCGGTATCCTCGTCAGGCCGCGCCAGACTCCGGTCCGTGGTCGTGCGCCCGCCGTTGTGCGGCGCGCGAGGAGGATTCGCCTAGTGGCCTATGGCGCACGCTTGGAAAGCGTGTTGGGTTAACGCCCTCGGGGGTTCGAATCCCCCATCCTCCGCAGTTCGATGACGCGAGACATCACCGATGTCTCGCGTCATCGTCGTTTCCGGGCCCGTCCAGCGCCCGCGCGGCGGCGTCGACGACGGCGAGCGCCTCGCCCAGGGCCGCGAGCCGGTCCGGGCCGAGGTCGCCGAAGATCCGGCGCAGGATCTCGCCGCCAGCGGCCTCGCCTGCGGCGAGCGCGCGCGCCCCCTCCTCGGTCATGGTCACCACCTTGGCCCGGCGGTCGGCGTCGTCCGACGTCCGGCGCACCAGGCCGCCCCGCTCCATGGCCTCGACCGCCTGGGTGACCGAGCGCGCCGCGTACCCGAGCTCGGCGGCGAGCCCCGCCTGCCGGATCGGGCCGCTCCGCGCCAGCGCCTGCAGGATCTTGGTCTGTGCCAGCGACACTCCGCCCCTGGCCAGGTGCTCGTCCACGGTCCGCCGCAGCCGCGCGGACGTCGTCAGGTAGCGCAGGCCGATCTCGCCGGCGTCGCCCGTGTCTCCCATACCCGCTCCCATTTCGTGAGGTACCTCAGCATCGTGCAATCATTGAGGTACCTCACGATAAGGGAGAGCCACCATGACCACAGCCGTCATCACCGGAGCGACCCACGGGCTCGGCAGGCTCGTCGCCCTCGACCTCGCCCGGCGCGGCCTGCGCCTCGGGATCGTGGCGCGCGACGCCGCCAAGGCGGACGACCTGCACGCCGAGATCGCCCGCACCGCACCCGGCACCACCGTCGACACGTTCCTGGCCGACCTCTCCTCCCTGGCCGAGGTCCGCCGCGTGGGTCAGGACGTCGCGGCGCGCTACGAGCGGATCGACGTGCTGGTCAACAACGCCGGACTGCACGCGTTCAGCCAGCGCGTCACCGGCGACGACCTCGCCGAGATGACGGCGGTGAACTACCTCGCGCCGTGGATCCTGACGAGCACGCTGCTCGACCGGCTCGTCGCGGCGACGCCGGCGCGCGTGGTCACCGTCGCGTCCGAGGCGGCCCGGCAGGCCGGGAGCATCGACCCGGCGCGCGACCTCTCGTTCACCGGGGCGTTCGGCCGCCGCGCCTCGGCCACCCACTACGGGCGGACCAAGCTGATGGACATCATGTTCAGCCAGGAGCTGGCGCGACGGCTCGCCGGGACCGGCGTCACCGCGAACTGCTGCGACCCCGGGTTCAACACCACCGGGCTCGGGCGCGAGCTGCCGTTCGCCGCCACCCTGGAGCGGACGCTGCACCGGCTGCGGGTGGGCGATCCCGCTCGCGGGGCCGGGATCATCACGCGGCTGGCGACCGATCCGGCGTTCGCGACCCGGACCGGCGGCTACTTCTCCGTGCGCGACGCCCGGCCCCTGCGCTGCCCGGAGCCGGGCCGCGCCGCGGCGGTGCAGCGCGAGCTGTGGGAGGCGACCGAGGCGCTACTCGCCTGACCCGGCGGGCTCGTCGTACCGCCGGTAGCCCGCGGCCATGGGGCTCGGCGGGTCGATGCCCGCCAGGACGGCGTCGCTGATCGCGGCGAGCTGGTCCACCTGCTCCGGCGTCAGCACGTCGATGACGTGGCGGCGCACCGTCGCGACGTGGCCCGGCGCGGCCTCGCGCATCATGGCCCAGCCCTCCTCGGTGAGCCGCGCGTTGGTCACGCGGCGGTCCCCCGGACCAGGGAACCGCTCGACGAGGCCGCGCTCCTCCAGGCGCTGCACGACGTGCGAGAGCCGCGACAGCGTCGCGTTCGTCGCCCCGGCCAGCTCGGCCATCCGCAGGGTGCGGCCGGGCGACTCGGCGAGCACCGCCATCACGAAGTAGTCGAAGTGCGTCACGCCGGAGTCGCGGCGCAGCTGGCTGTCGAGGACGCCAGGGAGCAGCTCCAGCACCGCGACGAAGCGGACCCAGGCCGCCATCTGACGACGGTCGAGCCACGGGGTGTCGGTCACGGCGAAAGGCTCTCACGCGATGGTTGTCGCTTCAATTCACCCCGTGCTAGCGTGCCGCAAAAGTTGAAGCTACAACTTGATTCACCCCCTAGCCCCACGCCCACCTGCCAGAACACACCGGCCAGAACAAGCACAGGAGTTCTCTCATGACGTTTCCGTGGACCAGGGACCTCGCGACTCTCGTCGCCCGCATCGCGATCGGCGCGGTGCTCGTAGCGCACGGCGCCCAGAAGTTCTTCACCTTCGGCATCTCCGGCACCATCGACTCCTTCGCCGGCATGGGCATCCCCGTGCCGCAGGCCGCCGCCGTCTTCGCGGCCGTGGTCGAGCTCGTCGGGGGCGCGGCGCTGATCCTCGGCGCCGCCACCCCCGTCGTCGGCCTGCTGGTGGTGCTGAACATGCTCGGGGCGCTCGTGCTCGTGCACCTCGGCAACGGCGTCTTCGTCGACCAGGGCGGCTTCGAGCTGGTCGCGGCCCTCGGTGCCGGCGCGCTCGTGCTGGCGGCCACCGGCCCCGGCGCGTGGAGCGTCGACCACCTGGTGGGTCGCGCGCGAGCCGCCCGCACCCAGGCGGCCTGACCCGGCGCACAGGCCGCACGAGCCGCGCAATTCGCCCATACGTCACACGACGTTCTGGACACGCTCATTTTCACCTGGTCAGGTGGACCGGCACCAACCCCCTGACCCGGAGGAGAGCGCATGTCCGTCATCCCTGGTGGCGCGGGAGTCTCGCGCCGCACCATGCTCACGGCCGCCGGCGCGGTCGGCGCCCTCGGCGTCTCGGCCGCGCTGGCGAGCCCGGCCGTGGCCCGGACCGCGCCGGGCGGCCGGCCGGTCGTCGGCCCCGCCCGCGGCGACCTGCTGCACGCCATGAGCTTCAACGTCCGCTACGACCGGGTGGGTCAGACGCAGCCGGGCCAGCCCGACTACTGGCCGGAGCGGGCCCCGCTGGCCACCGCGTTCCTCCAGCTGGAGCAGCCGACGGTCCTGGGCGTCCAGGAGGTGCTGTTCCACCAGCTCCCCGCCATCGAGGCCGGGCTGGGCAAGCACTACCGGATGGTGGGCTTCGGGCGGGACGGCGGCGCCGGCGGCGAGTACTCCGGCATCTTCTACGACGCCCGCCGGCTGACCGTGAAGTGGTGGGACCAGTTCTGGCTGTCGGACACCCCGGACCTGATCGGCTCCGCCACCTGGGGCAACACCGTGACCCGGATCGTCACCTGGGCCGAGTTCCACGACGAGGCGACCGGCCGCGACTTCGTGCACGTCAACTCGCACTTCGACCACCAGGCCGAGAACGCCCGGGTGCGCAGCGCCCAGGTGGTGCGCGACCAGGTGGCCGAGGCGGGCCTGCCCGTCGTCTTCACCGCCGACTGCAACGCCGCCGCGGAGGCCTCCGCGCCGTACGACGTGCTGGTCACCGAGGGCGGGCTGCAGGACACCTGGCTCGCCGCCGACCGGCAGCTCACCCCGTACGTGGGCACGTTCCCCAACTACGGGACCCCGAACCCGGAGGGCACCCGGATCGACTGGATCCTGGCCACCCCCGGCGTCGACGTGCGCTCGGCCGCGATCAACACCTGGACCAGGGACGGCCGCTACCCGAGCGACCACACGCCGGTCCAGGCGCTGCTCCGCATCGGCTGAGAATGACGGTGCCCATGCTGCCCGCACCGGGCAGCATGGGCGCATGCCCGCACCCACCCGCACCGACCACGCCGCCACCAGGCGGGTCGCCGTCCTCGACGCCCCGTCCAACCTGGGGCTCCGCCCGCCGGCACCCGGCGTCGTCCCCGGGACCTACAAGGCGCCCGGCGCGCTGCGGGACCAGCGGCTCCTGGACCGGACCGGGGCCGAGGACGCCGGGTGCGTCACCCCGCCCCGCTACGACCGGCACGGCTGGCGGCCTGGCGACGGCGTCGCGCACGCGCCGCAGCTCGCCGCCTACTCCCGGCGGCTCGCGGACCGCGTGACGGCGCTGCTCGACGCCGGTGTCTTCCCGCTGGTCCTCGGTGGCGACTGCAGCATCCTGCTCGGGGCGGGCCTGGCCCTGCGCGAGCGCGGCCGGTTCGGTCTCGCGTTCCTGGACGGCCACTCCGACTTCCGCCACCCGGGCAACGCGCCGGCCGTCGGCGCGGCCGCCGGCGAGGACCTCGCCCTGGTCACCGGCCGAGGCCAGCCGGACCTCACCGACATCGACGGGCTGGGCCCGTACCTGCGCGACGACGACGTGGCGCTGCTCGGCATCCGGGACGACGACGAGTACACCGCCGAGCTGGCAGGTACCGAGCTGCTGGTCCGGCCGGTCGCAGCGGTCCGCGAGGCGGGCGCGGCCGCAGTCGGGCGCACCGCGCTGGACCGCCTCGAACGTGCCGGGCTGGACGGGTTCTGGGTGCACGTCGACGCCGACGTGCTCGACCCGACGGTCATGCCCGCCGTCGACAGCCCCGACCCCGGCGGGCTCGACCGGCCGGAGGTGCTGGAGCTGCTGACGGTACTGTGCGCGTCCCCGCGCTGCGCGGGGCTGCAGCTCACGGTCTTCGACCCCGACCTCGACCCGGACGGCACGCTCGCCGCGAGCCTGGCGGACCTCCTGGTGGACGTCCTCGGCTGAGCCTCAGGCGGCCCCGGGCACCGCGACCAGGCGCACCGCCGGGCTCGGCACCAGGCCCACCAGCTCCAGGAGCGACCGGTTCAGCTGGGCGATCGAGTCGCCGAACTCGCTCACGGGCGGGGCCTCGGGATCGAACGAGAGCATGCACAGGACGCCGAAGATCTGCCGCCAGCCGACCGTCATCAGGTAGACGACGCCCAGGGGCAGGTCGTCGCCCATCCCGGGGTTGGCCCGCAGGAGCAGCCGCCGGTACACGTCGAGCTGCGCCGCCAGGTCGGCCGGGAGGTCGGCGTCGGACGGGTAGGGCGCGCCCGCGCGGCGGACCCGGTCGAACAGGGGCGCCCAGGCCCCGCCGAGCCGGGAGGCGACGCTCTGCCGCACCGACGCGCGGGCGCCGACGGCCTCCCGGAAGCCCGGCCCCATCAGCAGGCCGAACTCGGCCCGGTGCGTACCGCACCACACGACGATGGCGTGCGTGCCCGCCTCGACCTGGGCCGCGAGGTCGTCCCGGTCCTGCTGCGCCACCGCCGCGCCGAGGAACGCCAGCAGGCGGTCCATCGTCGACTCGTACAGGGCCTCCAGCAGCCCGACGCGGTCCCCGACGGCGCGCACGACGTCGGCCTCGGGCAGCGCCAGGTCCTGGGCGACGGCGGGGACGGTGACGCCCCGGACGCCGTCGGCGGCGAGCAGGCGACGCGCCGCGGCGAGCGCGTCCGTCCGCAGATCACGCTCCATCGGACCCCCTCCCGCGCCCCGGTACCGGCGCCGAACTCTATCCGGACAGCCGGCTCCGGAGCCAGGAGTTCAGGCCTCGACGAGCACCACCCGCGGGCTGGGCTCGAGCCCCAGCGACGCCAGGAGGCTGCGCATCATGTCGTCGAACATCGCGTCGAAGTTGCCGAAGGCGTAGTCGAGCTGGTCGTACGCGACCATGCACAGCAGGCCGTAGACCTGGCGCCAGAACACCATGATCGTGTGCACCACACCCACGGGGACCTCCTCGGCCGCCCCCGGGCTGTCCTGCGTGAGCACCGCGCGGTACGCGTCGAGCTCCGGAGCGAGCCCGGGCGCGACGTCGGCGTCGGCCGGGAACGGGACCCCGGCGCGCCACAGGGCGGCGAAGGTGGGCACGAACACGGAACCGAGCCGGTGCACGAAGTGCGGGCGGCTCGTTCCGGACGCCCCCACGGCGTGCTGCGCGTCGGCGCCGAGCAGCAGGTCGAACTCGTTCCGGTGGGTGCGGCACCACACGAACAGCGCGTGCGTCGCGGCGTGCAGGCGCGCGGCCTGGTCGTCGGCCGGCTGCCGCGCGACCGCCTGCTCCAGGTAGGCGATCAGCTCGTCCAGCGTGTCGTCGTAGACGGCGGTGAGCAGGCCGGGGCGCCCCTCGAAGTACCGGTACATGCCCGGCCCGGCGATCCCGACCTCCTTGGCGACCGCGACCATCGTGACGCCGTCCGCGCCGTGCTCGGCGAGGAGCCGGCGGGCCGCCGCGCGCGCCTCACGCAGCAGCTCTGCGCGCAGTCGCTGCCTGCGGGTCGGGGTGGCGGCGGGCACGCTCCAGTCTTGCACGTGCGACCGCCACCCCGACGAGGTCAGGCGCGGCGGCGAGTCACCAGGGCAGCGCCGATGCCGACGGCGCCGACCACGATCCCGGCGGCCCCCAGCCAGCGGCCCACGGGGTCGACGGCGGGCTCGTCACCGGCCGCGGAGGCGCCGTCCGAGGCCGCCTCCGCGTGGGCCGCCCCGCCGTGCCCGTCGCCCTCGGCGGCGGTCGTGGTGAACACCGGGGCGGGCGCCTCGGGCTCCTTGCCGTCGTCGCCGGCCAGGTCGTCCCAGTCGACGACGCTGCCGTCGGTGTACGTCTGGTGCGCGGGGAGCACGATCTCGGTGCCCTCCGCGGGCAGCGCGCCGACCCGGACGGCGAACTCCTGGTACTCGTGCGGCGGTACCTCGTTGCCCTCCTGGGCGGTCCAGGTCACGCGGACGGGGGCCTCGTCGACGGTCGCGCCCTCGACCTCGAACGGCTCGTCGAGCTCGGCCACCTCGACCTCGACGTCCCAGCCGGGCAGGCTGCGCGGCGTGACGCTGAGGAACGGGGTGTCGGTGGGCAGGTCGACGACGAGCTTCTCGGTGGAGGCCGTGTCCGACTCCGTGGGCACGCGGAACGTGAGGCCCGCGTAGCTCTCGGCGGCGGTCGTGTCAGGGGTCACGCCGACGTGCGCGTACGCCACGGTGGGCAGCAGCACCAGGGCGGCGGTGGCAGGGATCGCCGCGAGGGCGCGGCGGGCGGGCAGGCTGAAGCGAGTCATGTGCTCGGTCCTTCGGTACGGAATGGTTGGGAGGGTCGGGGCCGGCGACGACGGCGGCCCCCTCTCCCGCACCACGCGCACGTCCACGACCGCCGGCGGCGCGCCGAGCCGGGTCGCCGCGGGGACGCGCGGGACCACGGGCAGGCGCGGCGGCCGCACGGCGAGCGGCCGCACCAGCCAGGACGCGAGCAGCCAGACCCCGCGCTCGACGCCCACGAGCAGCCCGACGGCGACGAGCGTGGCCAGCATGTGCCACGCGAGCATCTCCGGGGCGAGCACCGCCGGCTCGGCCGCCCCGGCGCACGACCCGTAGACCCCGGCCGCCGGGCCGGTCAGGTGGCCGTGCGCCGCGCCGCCGTCGGGCAGCGGGGACGGGCAGGCGCCGGCGAACCAGGAGAAGGCCTGGTGCGCGGCGAGCTGACCGAGGCCCGCCAGGGCGAGGCCGCCCGGCCAGCGGATCTGCCGCCGCACGGCGCCCGCGGCGACGGCGAGCAGCAGGGCGCCCAGCAGGGCGATCGCCGCCACGGGCGGCACGTGGCCGCCGGCCTCGGAGTGCGCGGTCAGGGCAAGCCCGAGCACGACCGACGCCCACAGGAGCGCGCGGCCGAGGCCCACTGCTCCCGAGGACGGCGTCAGCACGGCACCGACCCTACTTCGCGGGCTGGCCCTCGTCGTCGTCGGTCGCGCTCGGCTTGATCTGCTTCTCGGGCTCGATGTCCGCGGACGGCACGCAGTCCTCGGCGTTGGTCAGCGGCTGGTCGGCGGTCAGCTCGACGTCCTCCACGTCGAGCGGCGCCTCGAACTCCTCGCCGATGAGCAGGTCGATCTTGCGGTCCCTGCGGTCGTCGAGCACCAGGCGGATCTCGGGGAACTGCGCGGCCAGCGTGTAGGCCTGCACGATCCCCTTGCGGCCGAACCGGATCTCCGACTCCTGGAGCTGCATCGGCACGTTGCCCTTGGAGATGATGCTGAACCCGCGGTCGGCGAGCACCGTCTCGTGGGCGCTGGCCAGGCCGATCTCCTCCGACGCGTTGAGCAGGCGGATCTGGACGTCGGAGTAGGTGGCGGGCAGGGCGCCGTCGGGCTGCCCCTTGACCGCGGGCAGGCAGGGCACCGGGTAGGTCTTCTGCTCCGCCGCGCCCACCGTGGTGAACGGCCGGTTGAAGGGCGAGCTGATGGCGCCCGAGTAGACCGCGAGCGCGAAGATGCCGCACACGGCGAGGAACGCGATGAGCACGCCGAAGACCACGGCCTGGCGCTCGTGCTCTCGGCGCCGGCGCTCGACGCGCGCCTGGTCGTACCCGGGGGATGTCACGCGATGAACCTACCTGAGCTCAGCGGATGGTGAGCACGCGAGCGTGCAGGACTGGACGTTGCTGGAGGGCGGCGCGCACGGCGCGGTGCAGGCCGTCCTCCAGGTAGAGCGTGCCCTCGTACTCCACCACGTGGGCGAACAGGTCGCCGTAGAACGTGGAGTCCTCGGCCAGGAGCTGGTCGAGGTCGAGCGTGCGCTTGGTGGTCACGAGCTCGTCGAGGCGTACCTGCCGTGGGGGCACGTCGACCCAGTCGCGTGTGCGCGACCGCCCGTGCTCGGGGTACGGGCGGCCGTCTCCTACGGCCTTGAAGATCATCGGTCCGTCCTCACTGGACTCGGCGGGGCACGTCCGGGAGCGGCTGTCGAACCTGCCTGCTGACACCGGACGGCGTCCCGAACCATACCGGAACGCGAGTGCCGACAACAGTTGGACTGACGCCGGCCAAGTAGGGCCGGCGCCGGTCAGACGATCGGCACGTCACGGCGCCGGAACCCGGCGAGAGCGAGCGTGAGGAACGCGGCCGCGACGAGCAGGAGCCAGCCCAGCGGGGCCCAGTCCACGTCGGACCAGGCCACCGCGGGGACGGCGGGAGCGTGCGCGAACGGGGACAGGTCGACGACGGCATCGGGCAGGTCGAGCAGGCTGCCGAGCAGGGTCACCAGGAAGCTGGCGGCGATGACCGCCCAGCCCAGCCCGACCAGCCGCGGGAACCAGCCGTAGAGCGCGGACGTGAGTCCGATCACGACCAGGACCGCCGGCAGGTGGACCACCGCCGCGCCGAGGCCGTCGGCGATCGAGTCGCCCCAGCTCGTACCGGACGCCAGGGCGTTGCCCGCGCCGAGCGCCAGCCCCGCGAGGCCGAGCAGCAGGACCGCGCCGCCGATCGCCCCCGCCAGCCAGGCGACGAGGTACCGGGTCCGGGACACCCGGGTGGCGAGCACCGCCTCGGTGCGCCCGAGCGCCTCCTCCGTGCGGATGTCCTGGACCACGGTGACCCCGTACCCGGCGCCCGCGTACGCCGTCCACGACATGATGAGCGCGGCGAAGCCCGCCGCGATGTCGGAGCCCTGGACGCCCATCGCGGTGACGTACTGCGCGAACTGCTCGTTCTCGGTCACCATGGTCCCGGCCGTCGCCATCAGGTAGCCGACGAAGAACATGTAGACGCCGACGGACACCGCCCAGATCACGAACGACGAGCGGGTCAGGCGCGCCACGAGCGCCGACGTCGAGGTGAGCGACGCCGAGTGGGCCGGTCCGCGGCGCTCCGCGATCAGGCCCGCACCGAGGTCGCGGTGCAGCGTGAGCCAGCCGGCGGCCAGCCCGCCCACGACGAACAGCGCGACGCACAGCAGGAACGGCAGGTAGTCGTTCGCGCCGTAGGGGTCGATCTGCTGCGCCCAGCCGACCGGCGTCACCCAGTGCAGCCAGCCCAGGGCGTCCGGGTCGACGTCGGCCCCGCCGCGCAGCAGGTAGCCGCCGATGACGATCCAGACACCGAGCGAGTTCGCGCCGCGGGAGGAGGACGCGACCTGCGCCGTGACCGCCGCGATGCCGGACGCCGCCAGCCCCACGCCCACGACCTGCGCGCCCAGGGCGACCGCGCCGTCCGGCGGCCCCTGGGACCACACCACGGCGGCGGTCAGCGCACCCGAGACGACGGCGAAGATCGCGCCGACGACCAGGCCGGTGACCAGCGGCGCCAGGGAGCCCACCCGGGCGGCGCGCACCAGCTCCAGGCGGCCGAGCTGCTCCTCCTTGCGGGTGTGCCGCACCACGGCCATGACGGCGAGCACGCCGAACACGGCGACCATGAAGATGCCCACGCGCCACGAGACCGTGGACGCGACGGAGCCCGTGTTCTCGTACGGGCCGAGCAGCACCAGGAACGCCGGGTTGGTCGCGAGCATGCCCTGGATGGTGTCGCGCTGCTCCTGCGTGCCGTAGAGCTCGGACACGGAGCTCAGCGTGCTGACGAACAGCAGCGCGCACACCGCGAGCTGCACGGGCAGCAGCACGCGGTCGCGGCGCAGCGCGAGCCGCAGCAGGTCCCCCGTGCCGGCGAACGCGCCGCGCAGCGCGAGCGCCGGGCGCTCCAGCGCCGGGACCGCCGGCAGCGCCGTGGTGGTCATCGCCGGCCCGCCTTCACGGAGCCGCGGTCGGCGGGCGCGTCCTCGAGCCGCTCCAGCTCGTCGCCGTACTGGCGCAGGAACAGCTCCTCCAGCGACGGCGGCTCGACGGTCAGGCCGTGCGGCTCCAGGCCGGCGAGGGCCTTGGTGACGCGGGGCAGCGCGTCGTCGTCCACGTGGAAGGCGACGCGCGTGCCGACGCCCCCGCCGTCGGTCACCAGCAGGTCGTGCACGCCCGCGAGCGACTCCAGCGCACCGACGTCGCCCGTGACCACGGCCGAGACCTTGGACCGGGTGAGGTGCCGCAGCTCGGCGAGCGTGCCGGACTGCACGTCCTTGCCGTTGCGGATGATCGTCACGGTGTCGCACAGCGCCTCGACCTCGCCGAGGATGTGGCTGGACAGCAGCACCGAGGTGCCCTGCGCCGTCGCCTCGCGGATCGAGTCCTGGAACACCGCCTCCATCAGGGGGTCCAGCCCCGAGGTGGGCTCGTCGAGCACCAGCAGCTCCGCGTCGGCGCTCAGCGCGGCGACCAGGGCGACCTTCTGCCGGTTGCCCTTCGAGTAGGTGCCGGCCCGCTTGGTGGGGTCGAGCTCGAAGCGCTGCAGCATGCGGTCCTTGCGCGCCCGGTCCACCTTGACGCCGCGGAGCCGGAGGAGCAGGTCGATGGCCTCCCCACCGGTCAGCTTGGGCCAGAGCGTGACGTCGCCCGGCACGTACGCGAGGCGCCCGTGCAGGTCCACCGCCTGGGCGAACGGGTCGCCGCCCAGCAGGGCGGCCCGGCCGGCGTCGGGCCGCAGCAGGCCGAGCAGCACGCGGATGGTGGTGGACTTGCCCGCCCCGTTGGGGCCGAGGAACCCGGCCACCTCCCCGGGACGGACGGTCAGGTTCAGGCCGTCGAGCGCCTTCACGGCGCCGAAGGACTTGTGCAGGTCCTGGATCTCGATCGCAGGTGTCACGGTCATGAGTTGTTCGCTCCCGGTTCGTTGACGTACAGGAGGTACTCGTCGAGCGTGCGGCGAGACGTGAGGAAGCCCTCGGTGAACAGCTCCATCATCGGCAGGTAGCTGTTCGTGAAGAAGCCGCGGACGATGCCCGCGAGGTCGTCGGGGTCCGACGGCGGGCTGAGCGTCACCTCGAGCAGCAGCGCGCCGAGGGACGAGAGTGTGAGGTAGCGGGCGCGGGCGGCGTCGTCCCGGCTCGGCACGATCACGCCGGCGGCCACCCCGTCCCGGGTGTAGCCGACGGCGTCGGTGACCATGTGGTCGATGAACTCGCGGGCCAGGGGACTGCCGTCCTGCATGGACCGCAGCACGTAGCCGACGAGCGGCGCGTTCTCGTCGACGGCGGCGAACCGCTGCAGAAAGCTCTGGCCGGCCGCGACGGTGGCGACGTTCTCCTGCTTGAGGCGGCGGATCGTGGCCAGGACCTGCGCGTCGCACTCGGCCCGCAGCTTGTTCTTGGTGCCGAAGTGGTGCATCACCAGCCCGGCGCTCACGTCGGCGTCGGCCGCGATGGTGCGGACCGACGCGCCGAAGCCCTCCACGGCGAACCGGCGGACCGCGGCGTCGCGGATCCGGGCGCGGGCGGTGAGGTCGTCGGCGTCGACCGGGCCGGAGGTGGCTGAACGCATGTTCAACATGCTAGACACGCGTTCAGCCCCGTGTCCATACCGTGTCGGGTCAGCCCTTGGCGGTCCCCCGCCAGCGGCCGATCGCGCGCATGACGTGGTAGATGACCAGGGCTGATGCGGTGCCCAGCGCGATGCCGCCGAACTCGAGGTCGCCGGCCGTCCACGTGAAGTTGGCGATGCCGATGATCAGCGGCACGGCCGCCGTGGTCAGGTTCACCGAGTCGGAGAAGTCGACCTTCGCCTGCACCCAGATCCGGGCGCCGAGGATGCCGATCATCCCGTAGAGCATGGTGGTGACGCCGCCGAGCACGCCCTGCGGCACGGTGTTGATCAGCGCGCCGAACTTGGGCGACATGCTGAGCACCAGCGCGCCGAACGCGGCCACCCAGTAGGCCGCCGTGGAGTACACGCGGGATGCGGCCATGACGCCGATGTTCTCCGCGTACGTGGTGGTGCCGGAGCCGCCGCCGAGGCCCGCCAGCGTGGTCGCGAGGCCGTCGGCGAACAGCGCGCGGCCGGTGAGCTTGTCGTAGTCACGGCCGGTCATCGCGGCCACCGACTTCACGTGCCCCACGTTCTCGGCGATCAGCACCAGGACCACCGGGAGGAACAGGCCGAGCACGCTCGGGTCGAACGACGGCGCGGTGAAGTGCGGGAGGCCGAACCAGTCGGCCTTCGCCACCGGGGTGAAGTCGACCTCGCCGCGCAGGGTCGCGACGACGTAGCCGATCACGACGCCGAGCAGAATCGCCAGGCGGCCGACGATGCCCCGGAACAGCACCTGGATCAGGATGATCGAGGCGAGGGTGATCACGGCCGTGACGGGCGAGGCCTGGAAGCCGGTGCAGTCGCCGTTCTCGTCGCAGGACCCCCAGGCCACAGGCGCCAGGTTGAGCCCGATGAGCGCCACGATCACGCCGGTGACCACGGGCGGCATGGCGAGCTGGATCCAGCGCGCTCCCGCGAAGTGCACCACCACGCCCACCAGCGCCAGCAGCAGTCCGGTGGCGAGGATGCCGCCGATCGCGGCGGACTGCCCGGCCGACGCCGTGGCCGCGAGGATCGGCGCGATGAACGCGAAGCTCGACCCCAGGTAGCTCGGCAGCTTGTTGCCCGTGATGAGCAGGAATCCGATGGTGCCGATCGCCGAGAAGAACAGCGTCGTCGCCGCGTCGAACTGGGTGATGGTCGGCACCAGGAAGGTGGCGCCGAACATGGCCACGATGTGCTGCAGGCCGATCCCGACCGTGCGCGGCCAGCTCAGCCGCTCGTGCGGGGCGACCACTTCTCCGGGAGTGATGCGCGCGCCATCACCGTGCAGCGTCCAGCCGAGTCGCATGCTTCTGTCCTTGATCTCGCAACGTGAGGGTCGCGCGGATCTTATCGGTCAGCCGGTGCTGCCCCGTCAACAGGTGCTGCGGTACTCGACGATCTCGTCGTCCGGCTCAGGCGCGGGGCAGAGGAACCGGGCGTACCGCTCGTCGTCGTCCACGTAAAGCTTGAGCCACGAGATGCCGTACCGGGCGATGTTGGTGTCCGGCAGGACCGGGGCGTCGTGCGTCGCGTCCCGCAGCTCGAGGTAGGCCTTGTCGCCGCCCGCCGGGAGCGACTCGTACATCGGCTCGGCGTGCAGACGCACCCGGGCCACGATGTCGTCCTCGGCGCCGATGATCAGGGTCGGCGCCGTGACCTCGGGGAACGTCTTGTCCACGCTCCACGGCGTGAGCGGGACGACGGCCCGGAGCGTCGGCCGGTCCTTGGCCGCCTCCAGGCTGCCCCCACCGCCCATCGAGTGGCCCATCACGGCCAGCCGCGCGGGGTCGACGCGGTCCGCGACCGCGGTGTCGCGGAGCTGGTCCAGCGCGGCGAGGAGCTGGTCGCCGCGGCGGTCGGGCGAGTCGCCCGGGCTGTTCGTGTCGATGGTCACCACCACGAAGCCCTGCGAGGCCAGCCGCGGCCCGAGCCACGCGATGCTCGCCTGCGTGCCCGTGTAGCCCGGCGCGACGGCGACCGCGCCGAACGTACCCTCGGACGTGTCGGCCGGGTAGTAGACGGTGGCGCCGCCGTACCCCTCGGCGGCGGCGCGCGGGATCACCAGCTGCTCGACGGCGAACGCGCCCAGCGGCGCCTCGATGCTCGCCTCCGTGGGGTCCGGGCCGCGCCGGAAGCCGTCGTCGGCGGAGGCGGCGGGGCCGGCGGCGAGCGCCCCGGCGGCCAGCACCGCCACGGCCAGAGAAGCACGGGCAACACGAGACATGCTCTGCATGGACTTCTCCTGGGGTGTGTCGCGAGGAGCGGCTGAGAAGACCCTAAGGAAATTTCACCCCGGCGGCCTGCGGAAGCGAACGGGCCGCCCCGCACGACGGCGGGGCGGCCCGGGAAGCAGGCGGGAGACGGGTCAGCCGAGCTGCGGGCGCACCTCGCGCGCGATCAGGTCGAGGTGGTCGAGGTCCGCCAGGTCGAGCACCTGCAGGTAGACGCGCTGGACGCCGTCGGCCTCCAGGGCCTTGAGGCGGTCCACGGCCTCGGCGACCGTGCCGGCGATGCCGTGCTCGCGCAGCTCGGCGGGCTCGCGGCCGATCGCCGCCGCGCGGCGGGTGAACTCGGCCTCGTCCTGGCCGACCGCGGCGACGAGCGCCACCGACTGGACGATCGAGCCGGGCTCGCGCCCGGCGTCGGACAGGGCCTTCTCGATGACCTTGATCCGCGGGCCGATCTCGCTGATCTCCGGGAACGACTGGTTGTACTCGTCGCCGTACCTCGCCGCGAGAGCGGGCGTGCGGCGGGGGCCGCCGCCCCCGACCAGCACGGGGATCTTGGCCTGCGCGGGCTTGGGCAGCGCCGGCGAGTCGGTGATCTGGTAGTGCTCGCCGGAGAAGGAGAACGTCTCGCCGACGGGCGTGCCCCACAGGCCGGTGACGACCGCGAGCTGCTCCTCCAGGATGCCGAACCGCTTGTCGGGGAACGGGATTCCGTAGGCCGCGTGCTCGGCGGCGAACCAGCCGGTACCGAGGCCCAGCTCGACACGGCCGCCGGACATCTGGTCCACCTGCGCCACCTGGATGGCCAGCACGCCGGGGTGCCGGAACGTGGCCGAGGAGACGAGCGTGCCGAGCCGCACCGTGGAGGTCTCGCGGGCCAGGCCGGCGAGCGTGACCCAGGAGTCGGTGGGCCCGGGCAGGCCGTCCCGGTCGCCCATGGCCAGGTAGTGGTCGGAGCGGAAGAACGCGCTGAACCCGAGCCGCTCGGTCGCCTGGGCGACGGCGAGCTGGTCGTCGTACGACGCGCCCTGCTGGGGCTCGGTGAAGATACGCAGGTCGAGAGTCATGTTTCCTCTGGTGCCGGTGGGTCTGGTGCCGGTGGTTCAGTCGAACTGGGGGTCGGTCGTGCGCGACCGCTTGATCTCGTAGAAGTACGGGTACCGCGCCAGCGCCACGGAGGCGTCGAACAGCGCGCCCGCCTCCTCGCCGCGCGGGATGCGCGTGAGCACGGGACCGAAGAAGGCCACGCCGTCGACGTGGATGGTGGGCGTGCCGACGTCGTCCCCGACGGGCTTCATGCCGGCCTCGTGGGAGGCCGCGAGCTCCTCGTCGTAGTCCTCCGAGGTGCCCGCCTCCGCGAGGGCGGCGGGCAGGCCGGCCTCGGCGAGCGCCGCGACGGCCACGGCGTCGAAGTCCTTGTCCTGCTGGTTGTGGATGCGCGTGCCGGCGGCTGTGTAGAAGGCGGAGAACGCCTCGGGACCGTGGTCGGTCTGCACGGCCGCGGCGACGCGGCCGATGCCGCGCGAGCGCTCGATGCGGGCCCGGTAGTCGTCCGGGATGTCCCGGTCCTTGTTGAGCAGGTAGAGGCTCATGAGCTTGAAGGTGAGCTCGACGTCGCGGATCTGGGCCACCTCGAGGGCCCAGCGTGACGTGATCCAGGCGAAGGGGCACAGGGGGTCGACGTAGACGTCGACGACGGGACGGTCAGCGGTCTCGGTCACGCGCAGCAGACTACGCTCACCTGCGTGACCGGGATCCGTTGGGGAAGCCTCGCCACCGTCGTCGCCGGCGGGGTGATCTTTCTGGTGTGCCTGGTGGGCGTGATCCTCGGTCACCCGTGGGCCGCGGTGCCCGGTGTTCTCGGCCTGCTGACGGCCGTGCGCGAGGTGCGCTACCTGCGCAGACTGCAGTCAGGGAAGATCTCCGGCAAACGGGAAAATTCGCATCATGAACCCCATTCTTCGCTCAAAGACTCTTCACGGCGCCCGGGGGGCACGCGGTAGCCTGCCTGGCATGACCGCCGTACGGACCCACACGCACGCGCAGGCAGTCGACGCCGCGGTGGACCTGTTCACCCGGCAGGGGTACGAGGGAACCACCGTCGAGGAGATCGCCGACGCCGCGAAGGTGAGCCGCGCGACGTTCTTCCGCCGGTTCCGCTCCAAGGAGGACGTGGTCTTCGCCGACCACGAGCTGCTGCTCGAGGAGGTCGTGGTCATGCTCGCCGCGACCCGCCCCGACGCCCGGGCGAGCGAGGAGTCCGGCCACGACCTGGGCCGCGGCTGGGACCCGGACGTCGACCCGTACCTCGAGGTGTGCCGCGCGGCGCGCATGGTGTTCGACCACCACGTGGGCCAGCGCGACACGTCGCTCGCCCGGTACGCGCTGCTGCAGCAGGTGCCGGCGCTGCGCGACCGCGAGCTCATCACGACGCACCGGTACGAGCGGGCGTTCACCCACTACCTGCGCGACACCCTGCCGCCGGAGCGGTCCGCCTCCACGGCGTCGATCGCCTTCGCGGCCTCCGTGGTCGCCGTGCACAACGCGATCCTGCGGCGCTGGCTGCGCACGCCCTCGCTGGAGCTGCGGCCCGAGCTGGAGGAGGCGTTCGCCGACCTGCGCCGCGCCGCCGTCCTGGGCACGTCCGCCGGCCCGCTGGCCGACGACGGCACGCCGGTCAGCCGCCGCGTCGTCGTGGCGGTCGTCGAGGGGGCGGCCGGACCCGACGAGGTGGCGCGCGCCGTCCGCGAGGCGCTGGTCTAGCTCCGTGTCAGACGTACAGGTCCCCCGGGTGACCTGTACGTCTGACACGGGGTGGGTTCTGGTGGGAATGCCGCCGTGGCATCCTGTGTTCCGCTAGACATCGTGCAGCAGTTGCACACGTGCTCCGGGGTCGGTGAAATTCCGAGCCGGCGGTGACAGTCCGCGACCCGGGTGACTCCTTCGGGAGGAACCCGGTTGACCTGGTGGAACTCCAGGACCGACGGTGAAAGTCCGGATGGGAGGAAGCACGTGCGGCGCGCGCCGTCGACCCCTCGGGGCGCCGGTACCGCGTCGTCGTCGGCGCCGTCGTGGCGCTCGGCCCTCACCCCGGAGTCCCCGTGTGCGGACCTGGAGAGGGAAGAGAAATGGACTGGTTCCGCGCCGCCTACGACGCGACGTTCCTGGTCGGCGACCAGCAGATCTACTGGCGCGAGGTCATCGGCAACCTGTTCGGCCTGGCCTCCGCCCTGGGCGGGCTGCGCCGCAAGGTGTGGGCCTGGCCGGTGGGCATCGTCGGCAACATCCTGCTCTTCACCGTCTTCATGGGCTCCTGGTTCGGCGAGACGGGCCGGGCCGACATGCTCGGCCAGGCCGCCCGGCAGATCATGTTCATCGCGGTCTCGATCTACGGCTGGTACCGCTGGCGGCAGACCCAGCGCGCGGGCGGCGCCGGCACGGTCGCGGTGCACCCGCGCTGGGCCTCGTGGCGGGTCCGCATCGCCCTGGTGACCGGGATGTTCGCCGGGACCCTGCTCCTGACCCCCCTCTTCCGGACCCTCGGCTCGTACGAGCCGGTCTGGGCCGACGCCTGGATCTTCACGGGCTCGGTGCTCGCCACCTACGGCATGGCCAAGGGCTGGGTCGAGTTCTGGCTGATCTGGGTGGCCGTCGACCTGGTGGGCGTGCCGCTCCTGTTCTCCGCCGGGTACTGGGCCACCGCGCTGATGTACGTGATCTACGGCGCGTTCACGCTGTTCGGCTTCTTCGCGTGGTGGCGCATCAGCCGCCGGGAGAACGCCGGCCCGGACCAGGTGGCGGTCGCGGCCACCTGATCGCGTAGCGTCGGCGCTCGTGAACGCACAGGAGCGCACGGCCAGGATCGGGATCGTCGGCTCGGGCTTCCGCGCCCGCACCATGCTGCGGGTGCTGCACGCCCTGCCCGACCGGTTCGAGGTGGCCGGCGTGGCCACCCGCAACGCGGCGGACCGGGAGGCGCTGGCGGAGCACGGCCTGCCGGCCGCCGGGCTGCCGGGGCTCCCCGCCCCGGTCTTCGCCTCGGTGGCCGAGCTGCTCGCCGCGGGCCGGCCCGACGTCGTGCTGCTGACCCTGCCGGCCGGAGCGGCCCAGCCGGTGATCCGCGACCTCGCCGCCGCCGGCGTCCCCGTGCTCACGGAGACGCCGGCGGCAGGCACGGTCGAGGAGCTCGCGGCGCTGCAGGCGCTCGTGGACGACGGCGCCTGCGTGCACGTCGCCGAGCAGTACCACCTGGAGCCGCTGATCGAGGCGCAGCTCGCGGTCGCGGCGTCCGGCCTGCTCGGCGCCGTGACCGACGCGCACGTCGCGGTGGCGCACGACTACCACGGCATCAGCGTGCTGCGCCGCGCCCTGGGCGCCGGCTTCGAGGACGCCGAGATCACCGCCCGCCGGGACGCCCGCCGCGTGCTGCCGAGCCCCAGCCGGGCGGCCGACCCCGACGACCTCGCCCTGATCGACACGGTGCACGCGACGGCGTGGCTGGACTTCGGCGACCGGCTCGGCACCTACGAGTTCGACGACGTCCAGTACCGCTCCTGGGTCCGCTCCCCCGCGCTGCTGGTCCGCGGCGAGCGGGGCGAGCTGCGCGACGACGTCGTCCGCACGGTCGGTGCCGACGGGCAGCCCCGGCGCTCCACGCTGGAGCGCGTGGCCGCGGGTGGCGCGGGCAGCCACGAGGGCATGTTCCTGCGGGGCTACACGATGGACGGCGAGTGGCTGTACGGCAACGCGTTCCGCCCCGCCCGCCTGCCCGACGACGAGCTGTCGATCGCGCGCATCGTCGCCGACATGGCCGACCACGTGCTGCACGGGGCGCCGCCGCCGTACTCCGTCGCCGAGGCGGCACAGGACCAGTACCTGCAGCTGGCGGTGCGGCGCGCCGCGGCGTCGGGCGAACGGGTGCGGACCCGGCCCCAGGCCTGGGCGCACGGGCGTGTCTGCCGGCACGCCGGGAGCCCTGACCTGTGAGACCTAGTATCGCTTGACCTGAGATCCGGTACCGGCGCACCATGGGGAGCATGACTCAGACCCCAGGGGTGACGGCGCCCGACTACGACCTCACGCAGCCGCTCGACATCGACTTCGCCGGCGCCTTCGCCGACATCACGGAGGAGGAGCGGGCGCAGCAGCTCGCCGTCCGCCGGTTCGTGCAGGACGAGGTCCTCCCCGTCATCGACGGCTACTGGGAGCGGTACGAGGTGCCGATGGACCTGGTCAAGCGCATGGCCGAGCTGGACTTCCTGCGCGACGGCGTGGACGTGCCCGGCTTCCCGAAGATCTCGAAGATGGCCGAGGGCCTGTCCGCGATGGAGATGTCGCGCGGCGACGGCTCCGTGACCACGATCTGCGGCGTGCAGGGCGGCCTCGCGCTGCGCTCGATCGTGATGCTCGGCTCCGACGAGCAGGTCGAGAAGTACGCCGGGCCGATGGCCCGCGGCGAGATCCTGGGCGCGTTCGCGCTGACCGAGCCCACGCACGGCTCGGACTCCGTGGGCCTGGAGACCTCCGCCGTGCAGGAGACGCGCGACGGCGTCGAGGGGTACGTCATCAACGGCGAGAAGAAGTGGATCGGCTTCGGCTCGATCGGCGACATCTCCGTGGTCTGGGCGCGCGGCGAGGACGGCCAGGTGCACGGCTACATCGTCCCGCAGGACACCCCCGGCTACCGGGCCACGACGATCGAGGGCAAGCTCTCGCTGCGCGCGATCCACCAGGCGCACATCGTGCTGGACGACGTGTTCGTGCCGGCCGACAGCCTGCTGCCGAAGTCGCGCTCGTTCAAGGACACCGGCCGCGTCCTGTTCGCCACGCGGCTCGGGGTCGCCTGGGGCGCCGTCGGGCAGGCCATCGCCTGCTACGAGACCGCCGTGGCCTACTCCAAGCAGCGTGTGCAGTTCGGCCGGCCGCTCGCCGCCAGCCAGATGGTGCAGGAGCGCCTGACCAAGATGCTGTCGATCCTCACGCAGATGCAGCTCCTCGTGAAGCAGATGACGCGGCTCGACGAGGCGGAGCAGCTCACCGGCCCACAGGCGTCGCTCGCCAAGTACACCTGCACGCGCGGCGCGCGGGAGATCGCGGCGATCGCCCGCGACCTGCTCGGCGGCAACGGCATCCTGCTGGAGAACCGCGTGGCGCGGCACTTCGCCGACATCGAGGCCCTGCACACCTACGAGGGCACCGAGAGCATGCAGGCCCTGATCATCGGCCGCGAGATCACAGGCACCAGCGCCTTCGCCTGAGCCGTACCGGGGTAGGGAAAACCCCACCCGCACCCGGTGGGGTCACTCAATGTGCCGGGGGTGCCGGGCCGCCTAGGGTCATGACCATGACCAGCGATGACGGCCCGGCACCCCCGCCCCGCACCCTCGCGGAGCACGTCGCGCCCGCACTGACCTCGGGCGCGGACTTCTTCCGGGCACCCTTCCACCCCGCCACCCGGCGCGCCGTCGCCGCGCTGGCCGTGGGGTGGGTGTGGCACCTGACCGCGGGCCTCATCGTCTGGATCCTCGTGCTGGTGTCGGCCGGGCTGGTCCCCGCGCTCGGCGTCGGGGTGCCGATGCTCGCCTTCTGGCTCGTCGTCGCCCGCCGGTTCGGCACCGCCGAGCGCGCCCGCGTCGCCCGCCAGACCGGCGTCCGGGTCCCCGCGCCGCGCCCGGCCCCCGAGCCGCACCGCCGCGGCGTGTGGTCCCGGCTGTGGGCGCGCGTGCGCGACGACCGCGCCTGGGCGGCCGCGCTCCACGCCTTCCTCGGCATGCTCACCACCTGCCTGTTCTTCTCCGTCGTCACGGCTCTGGCCGCGGCGGCCGTCGCGGCGGTGATCTTCACGTTCGTCGGCCGCGACAGCACGCTCGCCGGGTGGCCCGGCCTGCCGTGGCCCGCCACGGTGGTCGGCGCGCTCGCCGGCGCCGTCGTGCTCGTGTGGGCGGCGGCCGCCCTCGCGCAGTACGGGTCCTACCTCATGGTGCGCCTGGCCGGCGCCCTGCTCGGACCGTCCGCGACCGAGCTGGCCCGTGCCCGCGCCGCCGCCGCCGAGCGGGAGACCCGCGTGGCGGAGGCCGCCGCGCACACGGCCCGCGAGCGCGCGGCCGTGCTCACCGAGTCGCGCACGGCCGCGGTCTCCGCCGCCGACACCGAGCGCCGCCGCATCGAGCGCGACCTGCACGACGGCGCCCAGCAGCGCCTGGTCGCCCTCGGCGTCGAGCTCGGCGTGGCCCGCAGGCTGGCCGACAAGGACCCCGGGCACGCCGTCGCCGCCCTGGAGCTGGCGCACCGCGAGATCAAGGAGACCCTGGCCGAGCTGCGCGACCTGGTACGCGGCATCCACCCCGCCGTGCTGTCCGACCGCGGGCTCGACGCCGCGCTGTCCGCGCTGGCGGGCCGCAGCCCGGTCCCGGTGCGCGTGGAGGTCACCGGCGACCTCACGCCGGCCAGCCCGGCGGCCCAGGCCGCCGCGTACTTCGTGGTCGCCGAGGCCCTGACCAACGTGGCCAAGCACGCCGCGGCCGACCTGGTGCGGGTGCACGCGAGCCTCGTGCCCGACGACCACCCGGCGCGCCTGCGCGTCGCGGTGTCCGACGACGGCCGCGGCGGCGCCGCGCTGTCCCCCGGCAGCGGGCTCGCGGGCCTGCGCGGCCGCGTCGCGGCCCTGGACGGCACCTTCGAGCTCGACAGCCCGCCCGGCGCGGGAACCCGCCTGACCGTGGAGGTCCCGTGCGCATCGTGATCGCGGAGGACTCCGTCCTCCTCCTGGACGGCCTGACCCGCCTGCTGGTGGCCGAGGGGCACGAGGTGACGGGGTACGGCACGGCGGACCGCCTGGTCCTCGCCCTGTCGACGCCGGACGCCGAGCTGCCCGACCTGCTGGTCACCGACGTGCGGATGCCGCCGTCGCACACCGACGAGGGGCTGCGGGCGGCGGTGCACCTGCGCAGCCTGCACCCCCGGCTGCCGGTCCTGGTGCTCTCGCAGTACGTGGAGCAGAGCTACGCGAGCGAGCTGTTCGCGCGGGGCGCGCGCGGCCTGGGCTACGTGCTCAAGGACCGCGTGGCCGACGTGGACGAGTTCCTCGACGCCGTCGCCCGGGTGTCCGGGGGCGGCACCGTCGTGGACCCCGAGGTCGTCACGCAGATCATCGCGCGCCACCCCGGCTCCGACCTCGACGTCCTGACCCGGCGCGAGCGCGAGGTGCTCGCCCTGATGGCCGAGGGCCGCTCCAACGCCGCCATCGCGGACCGCCTCGTCGTGGGGCTGGCCGCCGTGGAGAAGCACGTCACCAACATCCTGACCAAGCTCGGCCTCCCGCCGGCCACCGACGACCACCGCCGGGTGCTCGCCGTGCTGCGCTGGCTCGACCAGAACGGATCCCGCTGATGACCCAGCCAGTTCCCGAGAGCTACCCCCAGGACGCCGGGTACGCGCCCGGCCCCCCGCAGCGCGGCGCGACCGCCCGCGTGCTGACGACGCTCGGCGTGGTGCTCGGCGTCGTCGTCGTGGGCTTCGGCGCGCTGTTCCTGGTGGACCTGATGGTGTCCGAGACGACCACCACCCACCGGTCCTACGACGCCGTGGACACGGTGGAGCTGGTGACCGACGGCGACGTCACCGTCACCGCCGCCGAGGGCGACGTCGAGGTCGACGCCATCGCGCACAGCGGCCTCCGCAGCCCCCGGTACTCGGCGGACGAGTCGGCGAACCGGCTCGAGATCACGCACCGCTGCGGCTGGTCGATCTTCCTGCCCCGCTGCTCCGGCGAGCTCGACGTGACCCTGCCCGCCGACACGGAGGTGGTGGTCCGCGCCGAGAACGGCGACGTCGTGGCGAGCGGCGTGGCCGGTGAGGTCGACGTGCGCACGAGCAACGGCCGGGTCGAGGCCACCGACGTGGGCGGGCTCTTCTCCGCCCGGTCGAGCAACGGCGACATCACCGTCGCGAACGCCGGCTCCGACGTGGCGGTCTCGACCTCCAACGGCGAGATCTCCGTGGGCGACGTGGACGGCACCGTCACCAGCGACACCAGCAACGGGCGGATCACGCTCGACGCGGTCACGGGCGACGCGTCGGCCCACACCAGCAACGGCTCCGTGGAGATCTCGGCGGTGGGCGGCGACGTCTACGCCGAGACCAGCAACGGCCGCGTCACGGTGTACGGCGACGAGGAGCCGGTGGCCCTGACGATCCAGACGTCGAACGGCGACGAGATCATCGAGGGGCCCACCGACCCGGACGCCGAGCGCACTGTTGAGATGCGCAGCTCGAACGGGGACGTCGCCTACCTCAGCCGGTGAACGTCAGCCAGAGCAGCGTGACGTTCAGCGCCACGATGACGCCCGCGACCACCCAGGCCAGCACCTGGGTGGTCAGGGCGTTGCGGTGCTCGCCCAGCAGCTCGCGGTCCCGGGTGAGCTTCACCAGCGGGATCATCGCGAACGGGATGCCGAAGCTGAGCACCACCTGGCTCACCACCAGCAGCCAAGTGGGCGAGATCCCGGTCATGAGCAGCACGATCGCGGGCAGCAGCGTGACCACGCGCCGGGTCAGCAGCGACACGCGCACCTTCAGCAGGCCCGACATGATCTCGGCCCCCGCGTAGGCCCCGACCGACGTGGACGCGAGCCCCGAGGCCAGCAGGCCGACGGCGAACAGCACGCCCACGACCGGCCCGAGCGTGCCGGCGATGGCGGCGTGCGCGCCCTCGATGGTGTCCGTGCCCTCCCGGCCGGCGAGGTTCGCGGCCGCCAGCAGCAGCATCGCGATGTTCACGCTCCCGGCCAGGATCAGCGCGAGGATCACGTCGACCCGCGTGGCGCGCAGGATGCGCGGCACCGACGTCGACGGCGCGTGCAGGTGGTCGCGCGCGAGCGAGGAGTGCAGGTAGATCGCGTGCGGCATCACCGTGGCGCCGAGCATCGAGGCCGCCAGCAGCACGGAGTCCGCGCCCTCCAGCCGGGGCACGAGGCCGGCCAGCATCGCGGCCGGGTCGGGCGGGGAGAAGAACAGCCCGGCGCAGAAGCCGACCGTGAGCACCGCGAGCATCGAGGTGACGACCCCCTCGAAGGCCCGCTGGCCGCGCCGCTGCTGCACCCCCAGCACCAGCAGGGACACCACCCCGGTGATGACGCCGCCCAGCACGAGCGGTACGCCGAACAGCAGGTTCAGGGCGATGGCGCCGCCGATCACCTCGGCGAGGTCGGTCGCGGCGGCGACCACCTCGGCCTGCACCCAGTAGGCGAGCCGGGCGCGGCGGGGCAGCCGCTCCCCCAGCACCTCAGGCAGTGACCGGCCGGTCACCACGCCGAGCTTGGCCGACAGGTACTGCACCAGCACCGCCATCGCGTTGGCCGCCACGAGCACCCAGACCAGCAGGTACCCGAACCGGGCTCCCGCGGTGAGGTTCGCGGCCACGTTGCCGGGATCCACGTAGGCGATGGCCGCCACGAAAGCGGGTCCGAGCAGGACGAAGAGGCGGGCCCGGCCGGTGCGTGGCCCAGCGGCGGTGCGAGTCATCGAGTCTCCAGAAAGTTCGGGTACCCGAACTCTAACTCGCGAATGGCCGAACTTGTACCCGTATCGACCGATCGCCGACCCGGTCGCCGATCAGTGCAAGGATGTGGCCCGTGCCGAGCCCGTCAGACCTGTCGACAACGCCCAAGGCCGTGGACCTCCTGCGGTCCGCCACCCGTGTGTTCTCCTCCTGGCCGGCCCTGTGGGTCGGCTTCGTGCTGGCCCACGCCTGGATCATCTTTCAGGCCTGGGTCTTCGGGGGGCAGATCCTCGGGGACGTGAACCTGTACGAGTGGTGGGTTCGCAACGGCATGAACACGGGCTCGTGGCCCGTGCTCAACTACGCCTGGGTCTACCCGCTGGGCGCACTGGGGCCGATGACGATCCCCGCGCTGTTCTCCCAGACCACCGTCGGCTACGACTGGGTGTGGATGGGCATGGTGACCGCCGCCAACGCCGGCGCCGTCGCCCTGCTCGGCCGGGCCAAGCCGCACGGCCGCGCCGCCTCCTGGTACTGGCTGTTCTTCCTCGTGATGCTCGGGCCCATCTGGATCGGCCGGCTCGACGGCCTGCTGGCACCGATCATCCTCGTGGCGCTGCTGATCGCGGTCCCGCGGCCGGCCCTCGCGATGGTGCTGGCGACCGTGGGCGCCTGGATCAAGATCGCGCCGGGCGCGGTGGCCCTGGCGCTGGCCGCCACGGCGTCGAACCTCAGGACGTTCGTGCGGAACGTGGTGCTGCCGGGCGCGGCGGTGTGCGCCGTCGTCGTCGGTTTCGCCTTCGCGGGCGGCGGACAGGCGAACGTGCTGGACGTGTTCGGGGAGCAGGGCGACCGGCAGCTCCAGGTCGAGGCGGTCGCCGCCACGCCGTTCACGGTGGCCCGGATCTGGGACCCGTCGATCAAGGTCGAGTACGACGACGTCATCTACACCTACGAGGTGCTCGGCGCCGGCGCGGACATCACGGCGCAGGTGCTCGACGTCGCCCTGCCCGTCGCCGCGATCCTGATCGCCGCGCTGATCTGGTGGGCGGCCCGGCGCCGCCCCGAGCGGGTCGGCGACATCCTGCTGGTCGGCGCGGCCGCCGAGCTGCTGGCCCTGATCGTCTTCAACAAGGTGGGCTCGCCGCAGTTCATCGCGTGGATCGGCCCGCCCGTCGCGGCCGCCATCGCGCTCGGCAGCCGCAGCCAGGGCACGAAACGCACGTGGTTCGTCCCCGCGGTCGGCACGCTGATCGTGGCGCGACTCACCATGGAGCTCTACCCGCTGCGGTACGGCGAGTTCCTGGGCGGCTGGGCGTTCGCCACGAGCGTCGGCGCCCTGCGCAACGCGCTGCTCGTGGCGCTCCTGGTCGGCGCGCTCGTCCGGCTCTCCCAGCTCGCCTTTGCCCGCAAGGTGCCGTCCGTGACGAGTTGAGGGTCACTTTCGGGGGTGTTCCCGATGTCAGGTGCGCCGTGGCTCCGCTACGGTCGGGATCGTGACATCGTGTGTAGCGGTTACCGTCTCGACGCCACCCGTTCCCCGACTCGCCGCACGGAGGACTTCGTCCGGACATCGACGACCGGCAGGTTCGTAGCGTGCGAGTAGCCATCGTTGCGGAGAGTTTCCTCCCGCAGGTGAACGGGGTCACCAACTCCGTCCTGCGGGTCCTCGAGCACCTCCACGAGCGGGGGGACCAGGCCATGGTCCTCGCGCCCGACGCCGACGCGTCGATCGGTCACGTGCCGCCCTTCGTGAGCGGCGCCCCCGTCGTCGAGCTCGGCTCCATCGGTTTCCCCGGGTACCCGGACGTCCGGCTCGTGGTCGGCAAGAAGTGGCGCACCGAGCGCACGCTGGCCACGTTCGCGCCCGACGTCGTCCACCTCGCCTCGCCCTTCATCCTCGGCTGGCGCGGCATCCTCGCGGCCGAGCGGCTGGGCCTGCCGAGCGTCGCGGTCTACCAGACCGAGGTGCCGGGCTATGCGGCGCGGTACGGCCTGGGCCACTTCGAGCCCCTGCTGTGGAAGCGGGTCAAGGACATCCACGAGCGCGCGACGATGACGCTCGCCCCGTCCACCGCGACCATGCGCCAGCTGGAGAACCACGGCATCCCCAACCTGCGCCTGTGGGGCCGCGGCGTGGACACGCAGTCGTTCCACCCGGGGTTCCGGGACGAGGCCTGGCGGCGGAAGGTCGGCGCCGGGCGCGAGATCCTCGTGGGCTACGTGGGCCGGCTGGCCGCCGAGAAGCAGGTCGAGGCGCTGCGCGTGGTGCAGGACCTGCCGAACGTCCGCCTCGTGATCGTGGGCGACGGCCCCGAGCGGGACGAGCTGCGGCGGGTGCTGCCGTCGGCCCACTTCGCCGGGCTGCTGCGGGGCGCCGAGCTGTCGCGCGCGATGGCGAGCCTCGACGTGTTCGTGCACCCGGGCGAGCTGGAGACGTTCGGCCAGACGCTGCAGGAGGCGCACGCGAGCGGCGTCCCCGTCGTGGCGCCCGCGGCCGGCGGCCCGCTGGACATCGTCCGGCACTCCCACGACGGCTGGCTGTACCCTCCAGGTGACCACGAGGCACTCCGGGCCCGCGTCGTCGACCTGGTGGGCGACGAGCGCAAGCGGCGGGCATTCGGTACCTCGGCCCGGATGAGGGCCGAGGGCCGCACGTGGCACGACATCTGCTCCGAGCTCATGGGGCACTACGACGACGCGATCCGGGTGCACGCGAGAGCCGGCTCAGCGGAGGTATAACTTGCGAATCGTCCACGTCGCGAACTTCTACAGCCCTCGTTCCGGGGGCATCCGCACCGCGATGCACGCCATGGCCGGGCAGTACCTGTCCCGGGGGCACGAACCTGTGCTCGTCGTGCCGGACAAGCGGGACGGGGTCTCGGTCGTGGACGGGGTCAAGGTGGTCAGCCTGGCGGCGCCCCGCGTGCCGTTCTCCGGCGGCTACCGCGCCGTGGTGCGGCCCGGCAAGATGCGCGGCCTGCTCGAGACGCTCGCACCGGACCGGCTCGAGGTGAGCGATCGGACCACGCTGGCCGGCCTGGGCGACTGGGCCCGCGAGGCCGGCGTCCCGTCGCTGATGATGCTGCACGAGCGGGTCGACGGCGTGCTGCGGTCCTGGATCCCCGGCGGCGCCGAGGGCGGCTACGCGGCCTCGTTCGGCGCGACGGCGACCCCGGCGCTGGCCGACCGCTACAACCTCGCCACGCTGACCCGCTTCGACCGCCTGGTGGCGACCACCCACTTCGCCGCGGGCGAGGTGGAGCGCCTCGCCGAGCGCGTGCGGAGTGCCAAGATCCCGCCGCTCTACCGGGTGCCGCTCGGCGTCGACCTGGAACGGTTCCGGCCCGACCGCTACTCGGCCGCGGCGCGCGCCGAGTACGCGCCGCCCGGCACCGCGCTCATCGTGCTCGCGAGCCGCCAGTCCACCGAGAAGCGGCCCGACCTCGCGATCGACGCCGCCGCCCAGCTCATGCGCGACGGCCGCCCCGTGCGGCTCGTCGTCGCGGGCGCCGGCCCGCTGCTGCCGAAGATGCGCAGCCGGGCCGAGGCGGCCGGGCTGCCGCACCGGTTCCTCTCGTTCATCCCCGACCGCGACCGGCTCGCTACCCTGCTGACCTGCGCCGACGTCGTCATCGCCCCCGGGCCGATCGAGACGTTCGGGCTGGCCGCGCTCGAGGCGCTGGCGTCCGGCACGCCAGTGGTCTGCAGCTCGTCGAGCGCCCTGCCCGAGGTCGTGGGCACCGCGGGCGCCGCCGCCCCGCCGGAGGCGTCCGCCCTCGCGCTCGCCCTGCACGAGGTGCTCGACCGCGACGTGGACCAGCGGCGCAAGGAGGCCCGCGCCCGCGCGGAGCTCTTCCCGTGGAGCGCCACCGGGGACGCGATGATGGACCTGCACTCGCGCCGCGCCTTCGACCTGGCCGACGCCGGCACGGCGGGGCGACGGTGAGATGACCACGCCGGGGGTACGCGAGAGCTGCTTCCGGCTGGTCGCCCTCGGTGACTCGATCACCGTGGGCGTGGGCGACACCGTCGGCCCGGACGCCGTTCACGGTCCCGGCTGGGCCGCGCACCTCGCCGCCGTGCTCGGCGTGGACGAGTTCACCAACCTCGCCACCAACGGCGCCCGCTCCCGCGATGTCGCGGACACCCAGCTCGACGCCGCCCTCGCCCTGCGGCCCCGGCTCGCGACCGTGCTCGTGGGCGGCAACGACGTGCTGCGCAGCGACTTCGACGCCCGGTTCACGCTCGCCGACCTGCACCGCTGCGTGGGCGAGCTGCGCCGCGCCGGCACCGACGTGGTGCTGGTAAGGCTCCCGGTGATCGGCCTGTTCGAGCTCGCGCCCCGCCTGGTCCGGCACGTGATGCGCCGCCGGGTGGCGTCGATCAACGCGGCGGTGGACGAGGTGGCGGGGACCGTGCTGCCGCCCCCGCCGACTTCGGTCGGTCGCACTGAGACCGGTCCATCAACTGACCGGCCTCAAGGCAACCGACCGAGCTCGAACCCAGCCGCGCCTGGCCGGGTGGTGGTCGTGGACGCCGTACAGGCCATCGCGCCCGCCGGGGAGAAGGCCTGGCATGTCGACCGCGTGCATCCCTCGCCGGCGGGGCACCGGCGGCTCGCCCTCGGCGTCGCGGGCGAGCTGGCCGGGCTGGACCCGGCCTACGCCCTCGACACCGCCCGCCTGCCCGATGCGCCCGACCCGCCGTCGGCGCGGCAGCGGCTGGTCTGGCTCGCGCGGGCCGGGCTGCCGTGGTGCGTGCGCCGAGGGCGGGACTTCGTGCCCGGGCTGCTCCGCTCCGTGGTGCAGGACCTGCGCGCGGAGCGGGCGTTCACCCAGGGCGGCATGGTGACGAGCCTCGCCGACTCGGGGCTCGACCCGCGCCGGCGGATCGGGCGGGGCTGATCAGGCCGTGGCCCCGGGCCGCATCGCGTCGATGATCCGGGTCCAGTTGTCGCCGCCGTGGCCGTGCTCGCGGGCCCAGGTGTAGTACGCCTGGACGGCCGCCGGCAGGCCGGTGTCGACCCCCACCGCCTCGCTCGCGGCGACCACGTGGTCGGCGGTGGCGCCCATCATCGTGACGGAGCTCAGGTGTCCCGGGTGCTCTCCGGCCTCGAGCTGCGCAGCGGTGTCCTCGCCCGCGCCCAGCATCTCCGGGGTGCCGGTCAGGGTCTGCAGCAGCTCCGGGAGCGCCGCCGCCGGCCGCACCCCGGCCGACTCCAGCAGCGCGGTGGCGTGCATCAGCCCGGCGAGCGCGGTGAGGAACACGTCGAGGTTGGCCTGGTACATGAGCTGCGCGAGGCCGGCGTCCTCCCCCAGGTAGCGCGGCGCGCCGATCGTGCCCAGCGCGTCCCGGTGCGCCTCCAGCGCGTCGGCCGGGCCGCTGTAGTACACGTACGCCGCGTCGGTGCCGACCATCGGCGCGGGGTTCATCACGCCGCCGGTCAGGAAGCGCGCGCCGTGCTTCTCGGCCCAGACGGCGCCCTCGCGGGTCTGGCCGGGCGAGTCGGAGCTGAGGTTCACGAGCGTGCGGCCCGCGAGCGCCGTGGTGGCGTGCCCGAGGATGTCGTACATCGCCTGGTAGTCGGTGAGGCTCAGGATGACCAGGTCGCTCGCGGCGACGGCGTCCGCGGGTGTGGGTGCGAGCCGCGCCCCGGCGGCCACGACGTCGGCGGCCCTGGTGGGCGTCCGGTTCCAGACGGTGACGGGGTGGCCCGCGGCGAGCAGGGCGTGGACCATGGCCTGGCCCATGGGGCCCAGGCCGATGAGGGTGACGGGGGTGGTCATCGGGAGACCTCCACGTCGGCCCGGGCCCGCAGGCTCTCGTAGATCCTGGCGAAGCCCTCGGCGCCGTGCCCCTGGGCGATCTGGCCGCTGATCAGCTCCTGCACGGCCGCGACGGGTCCGGGCGCGACGCCCTGCTCCGCGCTCGCGCGCACGATGTGGCTCAGGTCCGAGAAGTCCAGGCTCTGCTGGCCGGGGACCGTGTAGTCGCCGCCGTCGACCACGGCGGCGTCGTGCGCGAAGCCCGCCGTCATGGCGCTGAGGAAGGGCGTGGCGCGCGCGGCGAACTCGGTGGCGGTCATGCCGGCGGAGCCGGCCAGCGCGGCCCCGTGCAGGAACCCCGCGAACATCGTGTACATGCCCGAGAGCAGCGCGAGGTCGAACAGCGAGGCCAGGCCGGGGTCGGCGCCGTCGTAGGTGCTGGTGCCCCAGCGGTCGAGCACGGGGCGGACGTCGTCGAACACTTCCCGCGGGCCGCTGTACAGGATCGAGGCCTCGGCGGTGCCGATCATGGGCGGGGTCGCCATGATCGCGCCGTCGAGGTAGCCGACGCCGTGCCCTTCCGCCCAGCCGGCGAGCTCGCGGGCCTCGTTCGGCGTGGTGGTCGTGAGGTTCACCAGGGTGGCGCCCCGCATGGTGCCGATCACGGGGTCGAGCGTCTCGTGCACGGAGGCGTGGTCCAGCAGGCAGGCGATCACGAGGGGGTGGGCCGCGACGGCGTCGGCGATGCCGGACGGCGCCGCGGCTCCCCGCGCGGCCAGACCGGCGGCGCGGGCGGGGGTGCGGTTCCAGACGGTCGTGGCGTGGCCGGCGTCGAGCAGCGCGGAGGCGAGGGCGCTGCCCATGGCGCCCAGTCCGAGCACCGTGACGCCGGTGCGGTCGGGAGTGGTCATGCGGGTCTCCTTGGGGTCGATGGGGACCCGTCCATGCTCGACGCGCGACGTACCATCGTGGAAGTACCCACTATTTACTGGGGTACTTACCCTTTGGTAAGTACCCCTTGGCAGGAGGAGCGCGCGATGGCGAAGGCACCCCGGAACGGCCCCTACATCTGCGGCATCGACGCCGCCCTCGACGTGGTGAGCGGCAAGTGGAAGGGCCTGATCCTCTGGGAGCTCGACGAGCACGGCGTGCGGCGGTTCGCCGAGCTGCGCCGCGGGCTGCCGGGCGTGAGCGAGAAGATGCTGACCCAGCACCTGCGCGAGATGGAGGCGGACGGGCTCCTGACCCGCCGCGTGCACGCCGAGGTGCCGCCCCGCGTCGAGTACTCGCTCACGGAGCACGGCGCGGCGCTCAACACGGCGCTCGCCCCGCTCGGCGCCTGGGGCGTGGACCGGATCCGCCGGGAGCGGTCGGAGCTGGTCGAGCACCGGGACGCGGCGGCGCTGCCGCGTCCGTAGGGTGCCCGGGTCAGGCCAGCGGCATCAGGCCGCGCTCGGCGAACACCTTCTTGGCGACGGCGACGGCGTTCAGGGCCCGCGGGAAGCCGCAGTAGACCGAGCTGTGCAGAAAGACCTCGATGATCTGTTGCGGCGTGAGCCCGACCTTCAGCGACGCGCCGATGTGCACCTCGAGCTGCGGTTCGCTGCCCCCCATCGCGGTGAGCATCCCGAGGGTCACGAGCTGCCGCTCCCGCGGGTCCAGCTCGGGCCGGGACAGGATGTCCCCGTAGCCCCACGCGACGATCTGGTGGCCGAGCTCGGGAGCGATGTCGGCCAGCGACTCGATGACGCCGTGGCCCGCGCCGTCGTGGAACGCGTCGAGGGCCGCCTTGCCGGATGCGAATCTCTCCGCGCGCGACGTCTCGTTGTCCGTCATCGTCTTCCCCTCCTGGACTGCCTGCATGGGTGATGTGGGCTCGATCGGTTGCCACCGGGGCAAACGCCTGTAGGCGCGAGGCCCAGTCCAGCCCATCGGCGCCGGGCGACGCAAGATCTCGCGGGTGATATATGCCCAGGTCAACCTTTGTTTTCCGGGGCCGCGCACGGACCGGGCGCGCCGGTGGGCTAACTTCTTCCGGTGCGCAGGGTGTCGGTGGTCGGAGCGTCCGGGTCGGGAAAGTCCACGTTCGCGCGCCGCCTGGCGGCCCACCTCGGCGTCGGCCACGTCGAGCTGGACGCCCTCTACTGGGGACCTGGGTGGACGCCGCGCCCACAGGAGGACTTCGTGGGTGACGCCGAGGCCGCCGTGGCCGGCGACGCCTGGGTGGTCGACGGCAACTACTCCGCCCTGCAGCCCACGATCTGGGCGCGCGCCGACACCGTCGTCTGGATCGACCCGCCGACGCCGCTAGTGCTCACGCGGGTGTACCGCCGGACGCTGCGCACCGCGATCGAACAGAACGAGCTCTGGCCGGGCACGGGCCTGCGCCAGCCCTGGACCGACGTGCTCGCGCCCTGGAAGCGGGACTCGATCGTCCGGTGGTCGCTGCACCAGCGCAGGAGCCATCCGCGGCGCTACGGGGACGCGATGGGCGACCCAGCGAACGCGCACCTGACGTTCCACCGGCTGCGGTCGCGGCGGGAGGTGGAGGCGTTCGTCGGCGGGGCCGTACGGGCCGAGGGTTGACGCCGGCATAAACCGCGCCAACCAGTACGATCCCCCCATGTCTGCAGACGACGCGAAGCCCAAGGGTGAGCTCATCCGGCCATCCGATGCCCGGCCCCCGGCCTCCTGGGCGGAACGTCAGGTCGGCGTGTTCTGGACGCAGCTCGGACAGTTCCGTTACCTGGCAGCCGACGTGCGCAAGGTCGGACGCTGGCTGACGGGCAAGCTGACGGGTCGCCCCGGGGCCTGACCTCCGCCGGTCCGGTCAGGCGCTCAGTGGCGCGACGGTCAGGGTGCCGGCGTCGGCGTCGAGCTCGCACTGGACGCCGAGCGGCACGGAGACCGGGTTCTCGATGTGCCCGAGCGGCAGCCCGGCGAGGATCGGCACGCCGAGCGAGCCCAGCCGGTCCCGGAGCACGTCCAGGACGTTCCAGCCGCGGTCCTCGTAGCCGTCGAAGCCCTCGAGCGAGCCCACCGCGACACCCGCGATGCCCGCGAGCGCCCCGGACAGGATGAGCTGGGTCAGCGGGCGGTCGACCATGCCCAGCCCGACCGTCCGGTTGATCTCCAGCAGCAGGACGTGGCCCTCGAGGTCGTTGTCGACGATTCCGACGCTGCGCGCCAGCATCTCGAGGTTTCCGCCGAACAGCGGGCCCGAGGCCGTGCCCGTCGTCGTGAGGTACGCGCCGTACTGGTCGCGGTCGCTGCGCACCGGCTCCCCGGATTCGCCGCGCAGGAGGCGCAGCGCCGTCTCGGCCCGGGTCCCGGCAACGGCGCCGTGGACCGACGGGACGCCGACCTGGTGCCACACCTGGTGCAGGGCGGTGATGTCACTGAACCCGATGATCGGCTTGGGATCGGCCCGGAGCGCGTCGGTGTCGACGTCGGCCAGCAGGCGGAGGCTGCCGCAGCCCCCGCGCAGGGTCAGGATCGCACGCACCTCGGGGTCCCGGATCGCATCGTTGAGGTCGGCCGCGCGCTCCGCGTCGCCGCCGGCCATGTAGCCGAACCGGTCGTCGGCGTGCTTGCCCAGTCGCGCCTTGAACCCCCACGACTCGATCGTCGCGATGCTCTCGTCCACCCAGGACTCGTCGCTCCAGCTCGCGGGCGAGACGAGCGCGACGGCGTCGCCGGGCTCCAGCCTCGGGAGAGGTGAGACAGCAGGTCGGGGCTGTGCGACGCGCGACATGAGGAGGACGCTACCCTCGCCGGATGACGACACGAACTTCGTTTTCGCTGATCATCGGCGGTGCGGCAGTTGCCGTGCTGGGAGTGGTCGTGTCGGTCGTCTATCTCCTGCAGCCCTGGCGCACGTGCCCGGACGACACCTCCCCTGCCGCCTGCCCGATGCTCGCGCAGGACGCGACGGTCCTGGCCGCCGCGCTGGTCGTCACGGTGCTGGCGGCTGCGGTGACGGTGGTCGGCCTGGTGTTGCGCAGACGCTAGGCACGACCGGCCGGCCCTCGACAGGCGCTGTCCTGCCAGCGTCGCCACGTCGGCAGTTTGCATCGAGGTCGGCACAGGCCTGTGCCGACC
>NZ_JBHVEG010000046.1:0-38852 GCF_042802395.1 Promicromonospora sp. NPDC057488 | reverse complement strand
TTTTTTTTTTTTTTTTTTTTTTTTTGTTTTTTTTTTTTTTTTTTGTTTGTTTTTTTTTTTTTTATATTTCTATTCTTGGGTGGTGCCGCCCCGGGGGGGCCCCCCGGGGGGGCCGCCCCCGACGGGACCTATGGTTGCCGCAGGTGGCGCCGCACACGGGCCACGGGAGAGTTCCCCGAGGAAGTGACGATGACAGACGACCCGACACCCGGCTTCCAGCGCGCGCGCAGCGCCGAGCAGCGCGAGATCCGCAAGCAGACCATTCTCGACGTGGCGACAGAGCTCCTGGACGAGATGCCGGTCGGCGAGATCAGCCTGCGAGAGCTCAGCCGCCGCGTAGGGCTGTCGAAGACCAACGTCGTGCGCTACTTCGAGACCAGGGAAGCCGTCTTCTTCGAGCTCCTCAACCGCTCGCTGGCGCAGTGGACCGAGGAGCTGGCCGGGGAGCTGTCGGCCGCGGGGCCCGCCGCCGCCCCCGACCAGGTCGCGGACACGGTGGCTCGGTCGCTGGCCGCCCGCCCGCTGCTGTGCGGCCTGCTCAGCGCCCTCGGGCCCGAGCTGGAGCGGAACATCTCCACCGAGGCCGCGCTCGAGTTCAAGCTGGCGCACGGCCGGCTCCTGGGCGAGCTGGCCGGTCTCCTGCGGCGTCACCTGGCCGGGCTGACCGAGGCCGAGGCCCGAGAGCTGGTCTCCCTGACCGTCGTGTACACGGCAGGGCTGTGGCCGTTCGCCAACCCCTCGGAGGCGGTCGCCAAGGCCCAGGAGGATCCCGCGCTCGCCGACACGAGGGTGGACTTCGCCGCTCGCCTCGGCCGCGTGCTGCAGATCGCCGTCGCCGGGCTGTCCGCCGCCAGCTTCGGGCGCCCCCGAAGGTAGGCGAGCGTGTCAGTGGCGCGTGGCAGCATCGGGACATGGAACAGATACAGCGTCTTCGACCCGATGGGCTCGTCCGGAGCCCGGCCTTCAGCCACGTCGCCGTGGTCCCGCCCGGCGCGACCACCATCTACGTGGGCGGACAGAACTCCGTCGACGTCGACGGCGCGCTCGTCGGCGCGGACGACGTGGCGGCACAGTCCACCCGCGCCCTGGAGAACGCGGGCGTAGCGCTCGCCGCCGCGGGCGCTACCTTCGCCGACGTCGTGCAGTGGACCGTCCTCTTCGTCGACGGCGTCGATCTCGCCGCGGCCTACGGGGCGATCGCGCCGGTGCTGGCCGCGGAGGAGCCGCCGCTGGTGCTCGGTGCGCGCGTCGCGGGGCTGGGGGTGCCGGGCGCGCTGATCGAGGTCAGCGCCATTGCGGCGGTGGTGCGGTAGCCCGGAGGCCTGCGCCCTCAGTGCATGACCGCGAGCAGCGCGCCGACCCCCACGAACAGGCTGCCGAACACCCGGTTGACGACCCGGGACCCCTTCTCCCCCGCCGTCAGCCGGCCGAGCCCGCGCGCCGTCGTCGCGAAGAAGAACCACATGACGACGACGTCGATGACCACGACGGTCGCGGCGAGCACCGCGTACTGGCCGAGCAGCGGGCGGTCCGGCTGGACGAACTGCGGGACGAACGCGAGGAAGAACACGACGGCCTTCGGGTTCATGAGGTTCACGAGCAGCCCGCGCCGGAACATCGACCCGGCGGGCTCGGGCAGCCTGGCGACGCCGTCGGCGTCCGCTCCCGGGCCGGTCTTGGCGAGGAACTGGCGCACGCCGAGGTAGACGAGGTACGCGGCGCCGGCGTACCGGATGGTGTCGAAGAGCCACGGCGTGCCCGCGACCAGCACGCCGACCCCCGCGGCGACGATCACGAGGTGCACGAGCAGCGCCGCCTGCTGCCCCAGGATCCCCCAGATCGACCGCGCCCAGCCGGACGTCATGGCGTTCGACATCGTGTTGATCGCGCCCGCGCCGGGCGTGAGGGAGATCAGGACGCCCGCACCGACCAGGGCGAGCCAGAGGGAGAGCGGCACGGCGGTCAGCCTACGGGCAGATCGGGCGCTCTCCGGCGCCGTCCGACGGCCGGACGGCGGGCCCCCGGCCTCCGCAGACCCGTTAGCACAACGCTAATGATCCCGCGCTTTAAACACTAATATCCCTTTCACGTTGCATCGCCCGTGTCGTGTACTTAACGTATGTAACGCGAACACCGTTCGACTCACGGGAATCGTCCCGTGATCCCCATTTCCTGAAAGGCATTCGCTCACATGAGCCTCATCGACATCGTCTCGAACCTGCTCGACAACCTGGGCCTGACCCTCGAGCAGATTCTGTGCCTGCTGGGCCTCTGATCTGGCGTAACACCGCCCGGGTCACCCGGTAGCGGCCGCTGGAACTCCTCCCCCAGCAAGCGAACGCCCCTCGCGGATCCCCGCGAGGGGCGTTCGTTCTTCTGCGCAACGCACAATTGGTTGCGTTCACGCAGTCATGGCCGTTCCGGCTGGACAATTCAGCGGGTCACGGATAAAGAAATGCCGAGCCATTTCGACGACCGTGATCACCCGACAAAATCACGTCCCGAACGTCTCCAGCAGCGTCGACCGTTCCGCGTCGGTGAGGTTGGTCGCAACGAGCTTGCCGCGCATGCCGTGGAACCGCTCGCCGACCCGGTCGAGGTCGCCGTCCTGGGTCACCGCGAACAGCGCGGACGTGCCCTCGGTGACCTGTTCCCGGATGGTCTCGAGCTGCTTCCGGTCGATGCCGACGGCCTCGGTGTGCTTGGCCAGGGCGCCGATCGCCGCGCCGGCGGCGGCCCCGATGACCGGGATGAAGAACAGGGTGCCCAGCAGCAACCCCCAGAACGCGCCCCACCCGGTGCCGCGCCACTCGTTCTCGTGCGCCTGCTTGGTGGTCGGGGTCGCCTGCCCGACGGGCCAGGACACCACGGCGTGGTCGAGCACGGTGATCAGGCCTTCCGACGCCGCCTGCTTGAGGTTGGCGGCCGCCGCCTGGGCACCCCCGGGATCGTCGAACTTCCAGACAGTGAACGTTGTCATGGTGATCTTCAGCCTTCCGGACGGTCCAGCCCCCCGTCGTCCGATCGTCGCACCGGGGTGCACGCCTCGCTTGCCGAACCGTGCCGGTCACCCGGGGCGAAACGTCAGCCGCCGTTCGGCCCCGCGTCACCCCTGCGCCAACCGGCCCGGTGACGATGCCGACGTGGAAAACAAGCTCTCTCGCCGCTCCCTGCTCCAGGCGGCAGCGGCCGTACCGATCATCTCCGCGGCCTCCGCGGCCGCGGGCGCCACGCCGGCGTCCGCCGCTCCGCTGCCCGCCACGCCCAAGGGCGGCAAGCCGGACGCCACCGCCGCGCGGTTCACCATCGCTGTCCTGCCCGACACGCAGTACCTGCTGGACGACGGCGGCTCCGACGCCGAGCCGGTGCGGGCGACACTGCGCCACCTCGTGCGCGAGCAGGCCCAGGACAACATCGTGTTCATGACCCAGCTCGGCGACGTGACCGAGCACGGCACGGCCACCGAGATGCGCGCCGCGAGCCGCGCCTTCGAGGCCGCCGGCCGCCTCCCGTACAGCGTGCTGGCCGGCAACCACGACGTCAGCGGCGACGACCAGCGCGGCGACTCCCCGTACCTGCGCACCTTCGGGCCGCAGCGTTTCGCCCGGATGGAGACCTACGGCGGCTCCTCCCCCGACGGCTACAACAGCTACCACGTGGTGCGCGGCGGCGGCCGCGACTGGCTGATCCTGGCCCTGGACTGGCGCCTGTCCGACGCCGGGCTCGCCTGGACCCAGGGCGTGCTGGACGACCACGCCGAGCTGCCCGCGATCCTGACCACCCACGACCTGGTCTGGGCCGAGGACGACGGCACGGCCCACCTCTCCGACAACGGGCAGCGCCTCTGGGACCGCCTCATCAAGGGCAACGACCAGATCTTCCTCGCGCTCGGCGGGCACTACTGGCCGTCCGGCCGCACCACCCTGACCAACGACGCCGGCCACCCGGTGCACCTGCACATCACCAACTACCAGGACCGCTACTACGGCGGCGCCGGCATGGTGCGGTACTACGCGTTCGACCTGGTGCGCGGCGTGATCGACGTCGAGACGTTCTCGCCCTGGCTGCTGGCCAAGGACGAGCCGACGCCCCTGGAGGCGGAGCACGTCGAGCTGAGCGGCGACGTGGACCGGTTCACCGTCGAGATCGACTTCGACGAGCGGTTCGCCGCGTTCGCGCCCCCGCTGCTGCCGGCGCCGCGTCCGCCGTCGGCCGTCATGCCGCGCGGGACCGTCGCGTACTGGCGGTTCGACGAGGCCGGCCTGGCCACCGCGGGGTCGGACGGCGCCCCGGTGGCGCCCGGGACGGTCGCCCGCGACCTGACGGGCAACGGGAACGACCTGACCTCCCAGCTGCTGCACGCCAGCGCCCCGGAAGCGCTGACCTGGTCGGCCGAGCACCACGACGCCCAGCCGGCCCGCGCCAGCCTGCGGTTCGACGGCGGCAAGTCGCCCGACCGCGGCGCCGTCCTGCGCACCGGACCGAACGCGCCGGTCAACAGCGCGACGTTCGAGTCGGGCTACACGATCGAGACGTTCCTCAAGCTGCCGGAGCCCTTCGAGGGCGACCACTCCTGGATGGGCATCCTGAGCTGGGAGGGCCGCGCGGGCGACGCCGGCAAGCACAGCGGCTGGTCCGACGACGAGGCCACCTGCAGCCTGAACCTGTCGGGCGAGCGGTTCCTGCAGTTCGTCGTCTACCCCGTGCCCGTCGACGCCGACCCGACGTCGTGGAGCCACGCGATCCCGGTGGGCCGCTGGATGCACGTCGCGCTCGTCAACGACGGCCGGCACACGGTGATGTACGTGGACGGCTCGAAGATCGCACGCAACGCCGCCGAGGAGTCGCGCGGCATCTCGACGCTCGGCAAGCCGTTCGCCATCGGCGGCACCCAGTCCGCCGAGCGCTACGGGCAGGGTTTCTACGGCTGGATCGGCGACACCCGGATCGTCTCCCGCGCCCTGCGGCCCGACCAGTTCCTCACCGCCGTGAAGGGCTGAAACGCCGTCCGACCTGCGTGAACATCTCTCGGACTCTTTTCCGGGAGGCACAACCTTTCACCCGGCCGCTGCGTCGTAGAGGGTATGAGACACACACACGAGAAGGCACGTTCCATCGTCCTGACGGCCAGCCTCGTCGTCGGCCTCACGGCGGGGGCGACGACGGCCGCCGTCGCCGCCCCCGCGCAGGTGGCGTGCTCCGCCGTCGCCGCACACGCGCCGAGCCACGTCGCGGACCCGCCCGGGTGCGACCCGGTCGGCATCCCGATCAAGCTGGGCGAGCCCACCGACGGCGCGACCGACACCTGGCAGTCCACCGAGACGGACGGCGTCGGCTACAAGCTCCCCGCCGACTGGACCGGTCGCGCCGTCGTGGGCGACGGCGGCCCCGGCCACGAGTGGGAGTCCCCCGAGACCATCTACTCGGGCGAGTTCGGCGACCTGCACTGGCGGGTACTGATGCAGTCGCCCTTCATCGACCAGGAGCTGCCCGACCCCGAGGTGCTGAACGAGCTCGGGTGGTACGCCTCGTACATCGACATCGACGGCGCCTCGGGGGCCGTGCTCACGGCCGCGCAGACCGAGCACTGGGGCGCCCCGGGCGTCGAGACGATCGACTTCCAGGTCTTCGTCGAGTCGGAGGAGACCGGCGTGGTCAGCCGGTTCATGGGCGAGCTGCCGCCGGGCGAGGAGGGCCAGTTCCTGCTGGACAACTTCGTGCCGACGATCGAGCCCTGATCCTGGCGTGAGCTGAGCTGAACCGAGGCGGGTCCCGGCACGGGGCCCGCCTCGTGCTCTCCTCAGCCGGCGAGGTGCTCCGCGAGCCGGTCGACGAATTCAGCCTGGGCGCTGACGACGACGCGCCGCGCGTCGTCGGGCGCGAACCAGGCGACGCGGTCGATCTCGGGGACCTCGATCCGCCTGCCCGACCGCGGCGGCCACTCGATCTCGACCGTGTTGCTGCTGATCCGGGTCAGGTCGGGCACGGGCTGCGGCCACTCGCGCGCCCACGCGAGCACCACCTTGCCGGACTTCTGCCGCACCTCGCCCAGGTCGATGTCAGGGGCCGACGGCGCCGGCAGGTCCAGCCCGAGCTCCTCGCGCGTCTCCCGCAGCGCCGCGGCGTGGGGCGCCTCGCCGGGTTCGAGCTCGCCCTTGAGGACCGTCCAGGCACCGGCGTCCTTGCGGGCCCAGAACGGCCCGCCCATGTGGCCGAGCAGCACCTCGAGGCCGCCGTCGGGCAGCCGCCGGAAGGGCAGGAGGCCCGCGCTCGTCGTCGCCATGGGTCCCAGTCTGGACGGCGGCGCCGTCGGGGGCGTCTTCTAGACGGCGAAGCGGGCGATCGCGCGCGTCAGCTCGGCCACGGAGTCCTGCCCGCCGTGCCCGTCACCGAGCACGAAGAGCTCGCTCCCGGGCCAGGCCCGGTGCACGTTCCACGCGGTCACGGCGGGGCTCGAGATGTCGTGCCGGCCGTGGATGAGCACGCCCGGTACCTGCGCCAGCCGGTCCATCCGTCCCACGATCTCGTCGCCGCCGAACCCGGAGCTGGACCAGTAGTGGGTGACCAGCGTGGCGAGCACGTCCCGCACCGGCGGGTCCTGCCAGCGCGGGTCGGGGCTCCACCCGGGGCCGAGGGAGACGTGGGTGTCCTCCCACCGCCCCCACGCGGCGGCGGCGGTCGCCCGCACGTCGGGTGACGGATCGCGCATCGCGCGGGCATAGGCGTCGACGAGGCGCTCGCCCGGGGCGGGGTCGACGGCGCCGGCGAACAGCTCCCACTCCTCCGGGAAGACGCGGCCCATGGCCTCGGTGATCCACTCGACCTCCTCGGTCGAGGTGTTCGTCACGGCGAAGAGCGCGACGCCGGTGACGTGCTCGGGGTGGGCCTGCGCGTACGCGAGCGCGAGCGTGCTGCCCCACGAGGCACCGGTCACGGTCCAGCGCTCGATGCCGAGATGGCGGCGCAGGGCCTCGATGTCCTCGATCTGCGCCGGTGTCGTGTTCTGGTCCAGGAGGTCCAGCCGCTCCGTCACGAGCGGACGGCTGCGCCCGCAGCCGCGCTGGTCGAAGGTGACGGCCTGCTGCCGGTCCGGGTCGATCCGACGACGGTGGCCCGCCATCGACCCGCTGCCCGGGCCGCCGTGCAGCCACAGCACGGCCGGGCCGTCGGGGTTGCCGAACGCCTCGTAGTACAGCTCGTTGCCGTCGGCTACCCGAAGGTGCCCGGTACGCAGCGGGGTCGGCGAAGTCATCCCCCGAACCTAGACGATCCCGCAGGTGGGAGCCCACACGCGGGCACCTGGCGGGGTGCGGTCCCGCCAGCACCCGCCGCACGACGCGGTCGGACGTCGCCACGGTTCCTCGCTACGGTTCCGGGATGAGGACGATCACCGACCCCGCGGACCGCTTCGACATCCCGTTCACCGCCGACGAGAAGCAGACCCTGCTCGGGATCCTCGCCTTCCAGCGCGACACGCTGCGCTGGAAGTGCGCGGGGCTGAGCAGCGAGCTGCTCGCCTACCGGCACGCCCCGAGCACGCTCTCGCTCAGCGGTCTGCTCAAGCACCTCGCGGTGATCGAGGCGGCCTGGGTCAACGTGACGTTCGCAGGGACGGTCGAGACGCCGTCCTGGTACACCCAGTACGAGGCGCAGCGGGAGCGCACCGACTGGACCTTCGCCACCGCCGTGGACGACTCGGCCGAACAGCTGCTGACCTGGCTCGACGAGGCGCAGCGGGTCACGGAGCGAGTCGTGGCCGAGGCCGACCTCGACGCGATCGCCCAGGAGCCGTTCTGGGACGGCGAGCGGGCCACCCTGCGGTGGATCCTGCTGCACCTGGTCCAGGAGTACGCCCGGCACCTGGGCCACGCGGACCTGATCCGGGAGGCGATCGACGGGTCGGCGGGTATCTAGGTCGTTGGTCCTGAGGGGGCCGGGCGTCGTCGGGGGTCCGGTCGTCGTCGGGGGTCCGGTCGTCGTCGGGGGTCCGGTTGCGGTGGGAGGTGCTGCGGTGGGGAGTGCTGCGGTGAGAGTCGAGGTGCTGGTACTGGTGCGCCCTACCTCGTTTTGGCGCGTTACAAGGCTTGTCCACAAGGCTGGTAGCCGCATTCTGCTGTTGGCAGATCGGGCCTGTTCAGCGAGCGGTACGAACGGGTGTGCCATATGTTGATGGCATGAAGCGAACCGGTGGTGTGCCAGAACGAGCAGGCAAGCAGCCTGCTCGATCGGCGCTGCCCGGGAGCGGGTCGCGACTGCCTGGCGGGTCCGCGCTGCCCGGGGGTGTCGGGTCTTCGGATGCCGCCGGTACGTTCGGTGCCGCCGGTACGTCCGTGATTGGCGGAGCCGTCGACGTCGCGGGGGTGCGGGCGGTGCGGGCGGCCCTCGCGAGCATGATCTTGCCCGGTGCCACTGACATGCCTTCGGCCTCCGCGCCAGGACTGATGTCGGGGCAGGTGCAGGCCGAGTGGGTGGACCTGCTCGGCGAACTGGAGGCCGTGAAGAACGCGATCACCGCGACGCAGGCCCGGCTGGCGGTCGCTTTGGATGAGGCAACCCGTGCCGAGGAAGCGCGGCAGAGCATCCGGGCCGAGCGGCGTGGTCGTGGTGTCCCGAACCAGGTCGGTGCGGCGCTGCGGGTCAGCCCGCATGCGGGGGCGGGGTTCGTGTCCACGTCCCGGGTCTGGGTCACCCAGATGCCGCAGACCTTCACCGCCCTGCAGGCCGGGGTGCTGTCGCAGTGGCGAGCCACCCTCCTGGTCCGGGAGACCTCGCACCTGTCCGTGGAGCACCGGGCCCTGATCGACGAGGAGATCTGCGGACCCACGCACCTAGCCGAACTGGCCCGCATGAGCACCCGCCGTCTCGTGGCCCGGATCAAGGAACTCGCCGCACAGCTCGACGTGCGCGCCTGCGTGAAGCGCAACGCGAAGGCGGTCACGGAGCGGCGGGTCTCGATCCGCCCAGCACCGGACCTGATGGTCTACCTGACTGCCCTCGTGCCGATGGCGCAGGGTGTGCAGGCTTACGCCCGGCTCAAGTCCCACGCCGAGGCTGCGAAGGCGTCCGGGGATGAGCGTGGGGTGGGTCAGATCATGGCCGACACCCTCATCGAACAGGCCACCGGTCGCGAACCCGGCCACGCGAACGACGTGCCGGTCACGATCAACCTGCTCGTCTCCGACGAGACCCTTCTTGCTGGTGGTGACCAGCCCGGCGTGGTGGTCGAGGGCGCCCCCGCTGGTGCGGGCGTGGTCCCGGCACCGGTCGCCCGGAACCTCGCGGCGCACGCGATCGAGACCGACACGGCCTGGCTGCGGAGCATCTATGTGAACCCGCACGGCCGGCTGCTGGCGACGACGTCGACGTCCCGGTTCCACCCGCAAGGCCTGTCGAGCCTGCTGCGCGCCCGCGAGCAAGGGATCTGCGCCACTACCTGGTGCGACGCCCCGATCCGGCACACCGACCACGTCACCCCGCACGCCGAGGGCGGCCCCACGAGCCTCGACAACGGCCAGGGCCTGTGCGCCCGGTGCAATCACGCGAAGCAGGCACCGGGCTGGCGCCAGAAGACCACCCACCTGAACGGCCTCCACGCCGTCGAGACCATCACCCCCACAGGGCACACGTACGTCTCGGTCGCGCCCACACCGCCGACTCCGGTCAGAACCCGCGACACCACACAGGTTCACGGCGCTGGATCACCGGAATACGTCACACCGGTTGGCGACACGGACCTCAGCCAGCACTCCGGTGCGCCCAGGGACGGATCGGTCACCGGCGAGACCGACCGCGCTCAGGACCCAGCCCCGACTCGCGACCGCGCCGCGACTCCACCCTGGACCCCCGCGGTCGGCGTAACCGGCCCCGCACCCGGCCGCACACCACGCAGCCGCTACTCGATCGGCTGCCAGACCACACCCACCCACGGCACGATCGCCTACCGCCCCAGCACGACACCCCAACAGCCCCGACCGGCACACCAGCCACCCAACCGGGCAACCGGCCGGGCCCGCACCCGCCCACGCCGGCCCGACCTCTCCTGGGTCCACCCCACCTGACCAGCACCGGGAAGGCCGCGCCGCCCCGCACGATCACAGGAGGTCGAGCGGCTTCCCGTACTCCGGCTCGACGACGCGCGTGCGCGGCGAGAGCTGGCGGATCTGCTCGGTGAGGTCGCGCATCCGGGCCCGGGTGGCGTCGCCGGCGCGGGGCGGGTCGGCCAGCGGCGTCTCGAAGTCGTCCCAGTGCACCAGCACGACCTGCTCCGGCTCCAGCACGGTCAGCAGGCGTTCCGCGTAGCCGGCGGTCACGTCGGTGCTCGGCACGGGCAGCGCCACGGTGTCGACGTGCAGGCCCCGCAGCGCCTGGTCGTCGTAGTCGCTGCCGCCGAGCAGCAGCACGGACCGGCCCTGCGGCGACCGCAGCAGGTAGGACAGGGTGTCGCCCTCGGGCAGGTCGGCGATCGTCCGCGGCCGGGCCGGCTTCTGCGTGCGGACGCCCGGGAACAGGAGCGCGCCGGTCGCGGTCCGGCTGTGCAGCGACGGCACGACCCGCACCACCAGGTCGCCCAGATGCATCTCCTCGCCGCCGCGCACCACGGCGAGCTGGCCCTGCGGCACGCCCATGGCCAGGGCCAGGTGGTAGCCGGTGAGCGTGGTGAACACCATGGCGCCGCGGGTGCGGGCCAGGTGCGGCACGTCGGCGAAGTGGTCCCAGTGGGTGTGGGTCACCAGGATCGAGTCGATGGCGCCGGCTGCCGTGCCGGCCCTGCCCAGCGCGCGGTCGAGGGCGGCGGCGTCGACCCGCAGCCTGGTGGTCGCGGCGAACTTGCCCGCGGCGAGACCGGTGTCGAACCGCGTCACGTACGGGTCGAGCAGGACGGTCGTGGCGGGCGTCCGGATCTTCCAGCCCGAGGTGCCGAGCCAGGAGAAGGAGGCGAACCCGCTCGGCGCGGCAGTCGGTCGGGTCTCGGACGCCGGAACGGGGGCGCCCTCCGCCGCCAGCGCGCGGGTTCCGGCGACGCCGCCGAGCACACCGAGGGCGGCCGTGCCGGCGCTGGTCATGAGGGCGCGGCGGCTGAGGCCGCGCGTCGAGGAGGTGGGTGTCGTCATGGCGCACACCCTCGGCGGACGGCGTCGGGAGAGTCAAAGAGTCTTGTGGACGTGACCCGAGTCGTTCTCGATATGGTGCCCGGTTACGCTCCCGAGGTGGACCTGCTGCGGCACCTGGGCTTCTTCCGCGCCGTCGCCGACGTGCGCCACTTCGGCAACGCGGCCGCCGACCTCGGCATGACGCAGCCGCCCCTGTCTCAGGGCATCCGCCGCCTGGAGCGGCACCTCGGCGTGCGCCTGTTCGACCGGGACGCGCGGGGCGTGCGGATCACCGCCGCCGGGCAGCAGCTCCTCCCGGCCGCGCGCGACCTGCTCGACGCCGCCGACGACCTCGTGGCCGCCGCCCGCGACCTCGCCCTGCCCGAGCAGGTGCGCCTCGGCATAGCCGCCGACCTGGAGGACGCCGTGCCGGTCCTTCTGCGCGACCTCGCCGCCGGCGGGACGGCCGTGGCGCCGACCGTCGCGGGCAGCGTCGAGCTGGTCGACCTGCTGCGGGACGGGCTGCTCGACGTCGGCGTGGTTCGGCACCCCGGCGTGCACGACGGCCTGACGGCGGGCGAGGTGCTGGTGCTCCCGACCCATCTGATCGGCGGCCTGGTCAACGGCGGGGGCTCACCCCTCGCGCAGGTCACCCTCCCCGTCGCCGTCCCGCCGCGGCACCACCAGCCGCCGGCGCACGACCAGCTCGTGGACGCGCTCCGGCGGGCCGGGCACAGCGGCGCCGTCGTCGAGGCGCGGGACGCCGCCCAGCGCCAGGCCCTGGTCGCGGCGGGAACGGCCGTGGGACTGGTGCCCGTCGTCGACGGCGCGGCCGAGACAGGGTGCCCGCCGCTGCGGCTGCGCGTCGTGCTGCCCCATGTCACGCGTCGTCGGCCCGAGGTGGACCACGACACGGTGGCCGCGGCGATCGCGGCGGGCCTCGGGGCCACGTCAGCGCCGCCCGGACCGGCCCGATGACCCCCACCGGCGCGGACACCGGCGCGACCCTCCGGGCCATCGCCCGCGACGCCGGCGTCACGGCCCACGTCCACGCGACCCGGCTGACCGGCCCGGCCGGGACGACCTCCCTGGCCGACACCGAGCCGGTCGCGATCGCCTCCCTCTACAAGCTGCCCCTCGCTCTCGTCTGGGCGGACCTCGTCACCGAGGGCCGGCTCGCGGCGGACCAGCCGGTCCGCCTCGCCGCACCGAACCGGATGCCCGGCCCGACGGGCGTCGCGATGCTGCTCGACGACGTCACCCTGAGCGCCCGCGACGCCGTCCGGCTGATGCTCGCCGTGTCGGACAACGCGTGCGGCGACGCCGTGCTGGACCTGGTGGGCCGCGACCGGGCGCACGAGCGCCTGATGCGGCTCGGGCTACCGGCGACCCTGGTGCGGCAGGGGTCCGCGGAGGAGACGCGCGCCGTCCTCCGGGACACCGGCACCGACGGCTGGGCCGCCGCCCAGCGCGTGCTCGCCGACCCGGACCGCGCCGCCGAGACGTCGCAGTACGACCCGGCGCTGGCGAGCGCGGCGACGGCCGCGCAGCTCGGGCAGGTGCTGCGCCTGCTGTGGTCGCGCCCGGGCCCGGCCCACGGCACGGTGCGAGATGCCCTGGCCCACCAGGCGTGGCGGCACCGGGTGGGCAGCGGGTTCCCGCACGACGACGTCCTGCTGCTCGGCAAGACCGGGACCCTCGGCCGCCTGCGGCACGAGGCGGCGGTGGTCCGCTTCCCGCACGAGCACCCGGTCGGCGTCGTGGTGCTGACCCGCGCGGCCCGACCAGAGCGGCACCTGCCCCGGGTCGAGGCCGCGATCGGCGAGCTGGCGCGGGTCGCCGTCGGGCCGCTGCGGCTGGCCGACGACGAGTGACGTGCCGCCGCGAGCCGGCTCAGCAGACGGTGGCGCTCACGTGCACCCAACCGGTCTCCACGGAACCACCGGACTTGGACTTCCACTGCAGCTTCGCGCTACCGGTGACGCGCGTGCCACAGGCGAAGTCGAACGCGGGGGTCGACAGGGAATCCTGGCTGTCCTGATAGGCAGCGTTCTTCTTCTTCGGGAAGATTCCCCCGCTCGGCGGGTTCGTCCAGTCCCGGTACCACTCGATGTCGGTCTCCACGATCCGAACGACGTAGTCGCCCGGGCGGCCGGCGTCGTCCGACACCGATCCGCGCACGTAGACGGTGCCCGTGGAGTTCTGCCGGATCGACACACAGCGGTCGACCCGATCCCCCACGCAGTGCCCGGCCACGCGGGTCCACGCGCTGGCAGGTGCGGCGGTCAGCACCGTCGCCAGCAGCGTGAGCCCTGCCACCGCCGCAAGAGTTCTCCTGATCCGGTTCATGCGGGTCCCCCTGTCAGTGGAACGCTCGACAGCGCCCCGTCACCGCCAAGCGTGCCTCCGCCGCAGCACTTCCGCACGCAAAGCACCGGCGAACCGGGCGGGTGCGGGACCATAGCCACATGCCCTCCCCCGTCCGCCCCGGCCTCGCCGTCACTCCCGCCCTGACGATCCCCCGGGCCGAGCTCACCGAGCGGTTCTCCCGCGCCTCCGGGCCCGGCGGTCAGGGCGTCAACACGACGGACTCGCGCGTCGAGCTGTCCTGGGACGTCGGCCGGTCCGTCGTGCTGAGCGACCCGCAGCGCGCCCGGCTCACCGAGCGACTGGCCGGCCGGCTCGTGGACGGCGTCCTGACGGTCGTCGCCTCGGAGAACCGGGAGCAGCGGCGCAACCGCGACGCGGCCGCCATGCGGCTGGCCGCGCTCGTCGCCGACGCGCTGGCGCCCGGCCCGAAGGCGCGCCGCGCCACGCGGGCCACCCGGGGGTCGAAGGAGCGGCGCCTGACCGCCAAGAAGCAGCGGTCGGACACCAAGCGGCTGCGCTCCTCGAAGCCCCGGCGCGAGGACTGACGCGGCAGTCCCCGGCCGGGGCAAGGATCAGCGCCGCTCCGCGTCCAGGCTCGCGTGGATCGCGTCGAGCTCCTCCCAGGCCACCTGCGGCCGCTCCAGGCCCCGCTTCGCGAGGTACGCCGCGGCCCGGGCACGCAGGCCTCGCACGAACCGGAACGGCGTCAGCAGGCCCGCGGTCCGGACGCCGTCCACGACCCGCTCCGGCCGGAACACGAGGCCACGATCGCCCTCGACGAGCTCGCCCAGCACGACGAGGCTCCGGTTCCCGGCCAGCAGCTCGTCGTGGCGGTGGAACAGGAGGCTCGCGGGGCCCGGCCGCGCGTCGGTGCCGGGCACCAGCAGGCCGCCGTCGACGGCCTCGGGGACCACCCGGTCGAGGGTCGGCAGACCGGCGTCGTCCAGCCGGGCCAGGACCCCGCTGGTGAAGTCGCCCAGCTCCTTGGCGAACGGCGCGGGCAGGCCCGGCATCGCCGGGACCGAGAGCGGCCGGGCGGCGTCCGGCAGCGGCTCCCGCGTCGTGACCGCGGCGGGCGTCACCGTGATGATCAGCCGCATGTAGTAGACGTCGAGGAGGCGCCGGGCCAGCCGCCCGGTCGACAGGGCCCGCGACGACGGCTGGGCCCCCGCGATCCGCCGCCACAGGTCGGCGTTGCGCGCGAACGAGGTCACGACCTCGTCCGGGCACTCGGCCTCGCCCTGGAGCAGCACCTGCCCCGCCTGGTCGAGGCCGCTGCCCGTGGGATCCGAGAAGAGCACGGCGACCCGCGGGTCCCGCCGCACGTTGAGGGCCTTCTGCGCGAACCCGATCGAGGTCGACAGCACGAACGTGCCGCCGTCGGGCCGCCAAACGCCCGAGACCGGCCACGCGACCGGCGTGCCCGACCGCGAGACGGTGGCCACCTCGCACGTGAGATAGGACGAGATGACGCCGGCCGCGACCGGTGCGACCAGCTGGTCGTTCTGCATTGTTGATCTCCGTCTGAAAAGGGGCCCTGACCAGGCCGCGGACAGAGTAGCGGGCTCGGGGCGCCCACCCTGCGGCAGGTTCACCCGGGTGACTTCGCGCCCGGTTCGGCGGTGTGCCCGCACCGGAACGTGGACGATGGGCTGCCGGGGGCGCGCAAGAGGTCATCATGACCTCGGACCAGACCCGAAACCTTGAGGGAGCACAGTTGGCGAGCTCGTTCGGCACCTACCTGCGGAGCCTGCGGCAGGGTGCCGGGCTGACGATCGAGGACCTCTCCCACCTCTCCGGCGTGAGCGTCCGGGCCATCGGCGACATGGAGCGCGGCGTCAGCCGCGGACCCCAGCGCCGCACGGTGCAGGCCCTGGCCGGCGCCCTGGCGCTCGACGAGGCGCAGCGGGCCGAGCTCGCCGACGCCGCCAGGGCCGGCCGGCCGCGCACGGCCGGTCAGGCGCCCGAGCCCCCCGCATCGTCCGGGCTGCCGCGCGGCCTCGCCGACTTCGTGGGCCGGACGGCGGAGCTCGACCTGGTGTGCGAGCGCGGCCGGACGGCGTCCGCGGACGGGCCGCCGCCGGTGGTGGTGCTGCACGGGGCCGGCGGGCTGGGCAAGACCGCGTGCGCCGTGCGCGCGGCCGAGCTGCTGAGCGACGACTTCCCCGACGGCCGGCTCTACGTGGACCTGCGCGGCGTCGACCTCGAACCGATGCCGGCCACGGAGGCGCTGCGCCGGCTGCTGCGGGCGGCCGGCCTGGACCCGCGCGCGATCGCCGAGGACGAGCAGGAGCGGGCCGGCCAGTTCCGCGCCGTCCTGGCGGAACGCCGCTGCCTGGTGGTGCTGGACAACGCCGCCGACGAGGCCCAGGTCCGGCCCCTGCTGCCCGGCCAGGGGGCCGGCATGGTGCTCGTGACGAGCCGTCGTGCGCTGAGCGGTCTGGAGGGCGTGACCAGGGTGCCGCTCGCGCCGTTCACGCCCGAGGAGTCGGCCCGGCTCCTGGCGGCCGTCGCGCACCAGGGCGCGGACGAGCCGGAGCCGGGGACGGCGCGGGTGGCCGAGCTGTGCGGCCACCTGCCGCTCGCGCTCCGGATCGCGGGCACCCGCCTGGCCTCCCGGCCCGGGTGGACGATGGGGCAGCTGGCCGAGCGGCTGTCGGACGAAGACCTCCGGCTCGCCCACCTCACGGACGGCGACGTCGGGGTCGAGACGGCCTTCGCGCTGTCCTACGTGGCACTCCCGGAACAGGCCAGGGCGTGCTTCCGGCGTCTGGCGCTGGTCCCCGCCGTGGACTTCGGCGTGCCGGTCGCGGCCGTGCTCACCGAGGCCGACCCGTTCGACGCCGAGGACCAGCTCGACGAGCTGGTGGAGCTCGGCCTGCTCCAGCACGAGGGCACCGACCGGTACCGCTTCCACGACCTGATCCGGTTGTACGCCGCCCGCCGCCTCGGCGAGGAGGAGGCCGACGCGGCGCGCGAGGCCGCGGAGCGGCGGATGACCGACTGGCTCCTGGAGACCGCGACCGTGGCCGGCCGCTGGTTCGACGGCGACACCGACGACGACGACGCACGGCCCGACGACGCGGCGCTCGTCGCCCTGACCTCACCGGACGACGCGCGCACCTGGCTGCTGGTCGAGAAGGAGTCGTGGCTGGCCGCGCTGCGCCTGGCCGCGGCGGCCGGACGCGACGAGCAGGTGGCCCGGTTCGGCGAGGCGATGAACTGGATCGCCAACGAGACGCAGGTCTGGGCGAACGACTGGCTGGAGGTGTTCGGGCTGACCAGGACGGCGGCCGCCCGGCTGCCCGACCGCCGCCGGGAGATCTGGCACCGGATCCGCCACGTCTGGGCGCTGCTCGCGGTCGCCGCGCAGCGGCACGACGACGACGCGCTGCGCGAGAGCGCCGGTCTCGCGATGGACACCTACCGGCTCGCCGAGCAGGTCGGCGCGGTCAAGGAGCAGGCCGAGGCGGTGTGCAACGCCGCCGAGGCCTGGCGGATCCTCCACGACGGCGACCAGGCGCTCTGGGCGTACCAGCAGGGACGGGAGCTGGCCGAGACCGCCGGCGACCAGAGCACCTACTTCTGGGCGAGCGGCGGGCTCGTCGTCGGGCTCGGCCAGGCCGGCCGGTTCGACGAGGCCGTCGACGCCTACCGCGCGATGCTGAGGGCGGTCGGCGCGCAGCCGGTCCCTTCGGCCGCCGCGGAGACCACCCGGAGCTTCGCCCTGGCCCGCCTGATCACGATCCTCGCGGACGCGGAGCGGTACGACGCGGTCGTCGCGATCGTCGAGCCCGCCTTCGCCGATTTCGTCGAGGAGGGCGACAACTGGACGCCGCTGATGCACTGGGCGGCCGGCCGCGCGTACGCCGGGCTCGGCGCGAACGCCAGGGCCCGCGAGCACCTGACCCGGGCGCTCGGCCAGGGCGAGGCCCAGGGCCGGTGGAAGCCCCAGCCCGCGTTCGTCGACGAGGTGCGCGCCTTGATCGACGGCCTCGATGCCCTCGACGCCGGGACAGCCTCATGACCGCCGCCTTCGGCCCGCTCCTGCGCAGCCTGCGCCAGGCCGCACAGCTCACGATCGAGGACCTGTCCCATGCCTCGGGCGTGAGCGTGCGCGCCATCGGCGACATGGAGCGCGGCGTCAGCCGCGGTCCGCAGCGACGGACGGTACAAGCGCTGGCTGAGGCGCTGGGGCTCGACGCCGAGCGGCAGGCGGAGCTGGCCGACGCCGCCAGGGCCGGCCGGCCGCGGACGGCGGACCAGCCGTCGCGACGCCCGAGCTCGTTCGGTCTGCCGCGCGGGCTCACCGACTTCGTGGGCAGGGCGGCCGAGCTGGAGACGTTGTGCGCCCTGGCGCGGACGGCGTCCGCGGACGGACCCGTGCCGGTCGCGGTGGTGCACGGCGCGGCGGGGCTGGGCAAGACGTCGTGCGCGGTGCGGGCGGCCGAGCTGCTCACGGAGGACTTTCCCGACGGGCAGGTCTACGTGGACCTGCGCGGTGTCGACCCCGAGCCCGTGCCGGCCGCGGAGGCGCTGCGCCGGGTGCTGCTCGCCGTCGGCCTGGACCCGCGGGCGATCGCCGACGACGAGCAGGAGCGGGTGGGACAGCTCCGCGCCGCCCTCGCGGAACGGCGCTTCCTCGTCGTGCTGGACAACGCCGCGGACGAGGCCCAGGTGCGGCCGCTGCTGCCCGGCGAGGGTGCGGGCATGGCGATCGTGACCAGCCGTCGCACCCTGGGCGGCCTGGACGGCGTCGCGCGGATCGCCCTCGCGCCCCTGTCGCGCGAGGAGTCCGCGGAGCTGCTGCGCGCCGTCGCCGGAGGAGCCCGGACGGAGACCACCCCTGCCGACGCGGTGGAGGCGGTGCGGGTGGCGCACCTCTGCGGGCACCTGCCGCTGGCGCTGCGGATCGCCGGCACCCGGCTGGCCTCCCGGCCCGGCTGGACGATGCGCCACCTGGCGGAGCGCCTGTCGGACGAGGACCGTCGGCTCGCGAACCTGGCGGTCGGGGACGTCGGGGTGGAAGCAGCCTTCGCACTGTCCTACCTGGCGCTGCCGGACCGGGCCAAGGCATGCTTCCGGCGGCTGGCGCTCGTCCCCGCCGTGGACCTCGGGGTGCCGATCGCCGCGGTGCTGACCGGGGCGGACCCGTACGACGCCGAGGACGAGCTCGATCACCTGGTCGAGCTGGGCCTGCTGCAGCACGAGGGCGTCGACCGCTACCGGTTCCACGACCTGATCCGGCTGTACGCGGGTCAGCGCCTGCGCGAGGAGGAGACCGCCGGGGAGCGGGCGGCGGCCGAGCGACGCATGACCGACTGGCTGCTGGAGACCGCGACCACGGCCGGCCGGGTGTTCGAGGCCGACGGCGAAACGCCGCCGACAGCTCGCAGGAGCCTGGTCGCGCTGTCGACGCCCAAGGAGGCCCGGGCGTGGCTGGAGGCGGAGCAGGAGACATGGCTCGCCGCGCTGCGGCTGGCGGCCACCGCGGAGCGGGACGAGCAGGTGGCCGGGCTCGGCGAGGCGCTGCGCTGGTACGCGGCCGACAACCAGCACTGGTGCCGCGAGTGGCTGGAGGTCTTCGGACTGACCCGGGCCGCCGCGGCACGGCTCCCCGACCGCCGGCGCGAGCTCTGGCACATGAATCGCTACGCCTGGGCGTTCACCACCGCGGACACCGCCCAGGGAGGTACCCGGGCGCGGGAGGCCGCGGAGCAGGCGATGGCGGTCTACCGGCTCGCCCGGAGCGCCGGCACCGGGGCCGTCCGGGAGCAGGCGGACGCCGTCTGCAACGCGGCCGAGGCCTGGCGGATCCACCTCGACCCCGACCAGGCGCTCCAGGCGTTCGCCCGGGGCCGCGAGCTGGCCGAGGCCGACGGTTACCTCGGGACCTACTACTGGGCGAGCAGCGGGCTCGCCGCGACGCTCGTCGACCTCGGCCGGCGGGACGAGGCGATCGAAGCCTACCGAGACGTGCTGCGGAGCATCGACGAGCTGGGAACAGCCTCCGCCGCCGTACTGCACGCGCGGTTGTTCGCCCAGGCGAGCCTGGCGGGCGCGCTCTGCTTCACGCAGCGCTTCGAGGAGGCCGTCGAGGTGGCGAAGCCGGCCCTGGCCGACAGCGTCGAGCGGGGCAGCGCCTGGTGGACGTCGCTGATGCACTGGGTGCTGGGCACGGCCTATGCCGGGTACGGCGCGACCGACGCGGCCCGCGACCACCTGACCCAGGGCATCGAGCGTGCGGAGGAGCGCGGGACGTGGATTCCCGCGTTGCTCGGACGGATGCGGGAGAAGCTGGCCTCCCTCGACGTCAGGCACTGATCGCCGCGCTCCTCCCGGCCGGTTCCGCCCACCCCGCCTCGACGACGCCGTCGACCGGCCCGCCGACGGCGTGGCGCGCGAGCGCCGCGGCGATGTCCTCGGATCCGATCGGCTGGAGGTGGCCCAGCAGCACCCGTACCGGCGTGTCCGCGACCGTGGGCTCCCGGACCACCTTCGCGTAGTCGAGCAGGTGGGTGGCCCGGACGATCGAGTAGCGGAGCCCGGACGCGGCGACGAGCCGCTCCTGGCCGGCCCGGGCGCGCAGGTACGCGCTGCCGGGCAGGCGGTCGCCGCCGACCACCGAGAGCGCGACGTAGTGGGCCACCCCCGCGCGCCGGGCGGCGGCGAGCAGGTTGCCGGTCGGCGTCACGAAGTGGGCGTCGAGGTCCGTGGTGTCCGACCAGGGAGCGCTCGCCATGTCCACGAGCACGTCGGACCCGGCCACCGCCTCGGCCAGCCCCTCGTCGGCGAGCGCGTCGCAGCCCGTGCCCGGGGTGGCCAGGACGGCGTCGCACCCGCTCGCCCGGAGCCGGGTGACCACCTTGGCGCAGATCAGGCGCGTCCGGCCCACGACGACGATCCGCACGGCGCGGACCCCGGGCTCAGGCCGCGGCCGCGGGCGGCGCGACGGGCCTGCCGTCGTCGGCCACCAGCAGCCGCTCGAGGTCGCCGAGGTCACCGTTGCGGGCCGCGTCCAGGAACGCCGCGACGAGCCGACGCCGCGCCGCCGGCGACACCGGGTGCGCGCGGTCACCCACGAGGCGCGCCTGCGCGCGGCTGACGAGCTGGCGGGAGTTCGCGGCACTGGTCCGGAGCAGGCGCGCCAGGTCGGCGTACGGGTAGTCGAAGCCCCGCCGCAGCACGTAGGCGGCCAGCTCCCCCTGCGTCAGCCTCGTCAGGAGCAGCGCGAACGCCTCCTCGGCGGCCCCCGTCTGCTCGGCCCGGGCGCCTGGGTCGTGGTCGGCGGCCGAGCGCGCGGCGTCGGGCACCGGCACCGCGGACAGCGGGGACTCCCGGCGGTACCGGGCGGACTGGATGACGTTGAGCGCCAGGTTGGTCGTGGTCGAGGTGAGGAACGCGGCAGGGTTCCGCACCTTCGTGCGGTCGGTGCGCTGCCAGCGCACCCACGCCTCCTGGACCACGTCGTCGGCCTCCGCGGGGTTGCCGGTGACCCGGCGGGCGATGCGGACCAGCTGGGTCCGCTGGGCGAGGAAGACCGAGAGCGCCGCGTCGTGCTCGGCCGGGACGGTAGGAGTCTCGTGTGTCGTCATGCCGATCACCCTCGGCGGGGCGTCGGGCGCACCGCGCCACGGTGACCCCGTGGTCGGGTCCGTGGTGCATCCCCCGGGAGCCGTGGCCCCCCGGGGCACGGGCGGAGACCGCCCCCTACTTCTGCCTGCCGTTCTGCCTCGTCATGCGATCGACCGTCGACTTGGATCGTGGCATGAGCGCCTCACCGATCCCTTCCGCCCCGACGGTGCTGCTCGCGAGCGGTGACCGGCGGCTGCCGCTGTACGGCCGGCAGGCGGAGTGCGAGGCCTTGGACCAGCTCGTCGCGACGGTCCAGGCCGGCCGCAGCGCGGTCCTGGTGCTGCGCGGCGCGGCCGGGATCGGCAAGACGGTGCTGCTGGAGTACGCCCAGGGCAGCGCGTCGGGCTGCCGGATCCTCCGCACGACGGGTGTCGAGGCCGAGTCGGAGCTGGCCTTCGGGGGCCTGCACCGGCTGTGCGCCCCGTTCCTGGACCACCTGCTGCGTCTGCCCGGCCCGCAGCGCGACGCCCTGTCCACGGCGTTCGGCCTGACCTCCGGCGACACGCCGGACCGCTTCCTGGTCGGCCTCGCGGTGCTCAACCTGCTGGCCGCCGCCGCGGAGAAGGGACCGCTCGTCTGCCTGGTCGACGACGCGCAGTGGCTGGACGAGGTCTCGGCGCGCACCCTCGCCTTCGTCGCGCGGCGGCTGCCCGTCGCGGCGGTCGGGCTGGTGATCGCGGTGCGCGACCCCCACCTGCGGGGCGAGCTGACGGAGCTCCCCGAGCGCGAGGTGGGACGGCTGGGCGACGGCGAGGCCCGCGCCCTGCTGGAGTCCGTCACGCCGGGGCGGCTGGACGACCGGGTCCGGGACCGCATGGTCGCCGAGACGCAGGGCAACCCGCGGGACCTGCTCGTCCTCCCGCTCGGGCTCACGCCCGCCGAGCTGGCCGGCGGGTTCGGCCGGCCCGACGTGCGGCCGGGGTCGAGCGACGTCGAGCAGAGCCTGCTGCGGCAGGTGCGGGCGCTCCCCGACCCGGCCCGGCGGCTGCTGCTGACGGCGGCGGCGGAGCCGATGGGCGACGTCACCCTGCTCAACCGGGCGGCGGACCTGCTGGGCCTCGACCTGGCGAGCGCCGCCCCCGCCGTCGGCGCCGGGCTGATCACCCTGGGCACGCGCGTCCTGTTCAACCATCCGCTGGTGCGCTCGGCCACCTACCAGGGCGCGACGCCGCAGGACCGGCAGGACGCCCACCGCGCGCTGGCCGACTCGACCGACCCCGTGGCCGACCCCGAGCGCCGGGCCTGGCACCTGGCCAACGCGCTCGCCGGCCACGACGAGTCCGTGGCCGCGGAGCTGGAGCGCTGCGCCGAGCGGGTGCGCGCCCGTGCCGGGGCCGCGGCGTCGGCCGCGCTGCTGGAGCGGGCGACCGAGCTCACGCCCGATCCTGGCCGCCGCGGCACGCGGGCGCTGGCCGCCGCCCGGGCCAAGCTCCAGGCCGGCGGGTACGACGCCGCGCTGGAGCTGCTCGGCGCCGCCGAGCTCGGCCCCCTCGACGCACGCGAACGGGCCCGGTCCGCGCTGCTGCGCGGTCAGGTCGCCCTCGCGTCCACGGGCCCGGGCGTCGCGCTGCCGCTCCTGGTCGCGGTGGCCGAGGACCTGGAGCCGCTGGACCCCGCACTCGCCCGCACGGCCTACCGCGACGCGTTCGAGGCCGCCGTCACGGCCGGGGACCTGCCCGGCGGCGGCCGCCTCGCGGAGGTCGCGCGGGCGGTGCTCGCGGTGCCGGCGGGGTCGCCGCCCGGCCGCGGGGACCGGCTGCTCGACGGCGCGGCGGTGCTGGCCACCGAGGGCGCCGCGGCGGGCGTGCCGCTGGTGCGGCCGGCCCTCGACGCCTTCTGCGCCGAGGCCGGCTCCGCCGAGGAGAGCCTGGACTGGCTCACCCTGGCGTGCCGCGTGGCCCACAACACCTGGGAGTTCGACGCCTGGACCACCCTGTCGCGCCGGCTGGTCGACGCGGCCCGCGAGACCGGGACGCTGTCGGTACTGCCGACCGCGCTGCACCTGCTCGTGTCGAACCGGGCGCTGGCCGGCGAGCTCGCCGTGGCCGACGCGCTGCTCGCCGAGGCGTTGACAGTGGGCGAGGTGACCGGAAGCCGCTTCCCCGCCCAGTACGCGGCGCTGGTCCTCGAACCCTGGCGGGGCCGGGAGGAAGCTACCCGGCGGGCCGTCGACGCCGTCGCGGGCAACCCTGCCCTGCGCGGCGAGGGAAAGGTGGCCACCGCCACCGGGTGGGCGAGCGCAGTGCTCTACAACGGGCTCGGCCGCTACGAGGAGGCGTACGAGGCCGCCGAGCGCGGCTGCGAGCACCCGGCGCCGCTGGGCGGCCCGTTCAACCGGTCGCTGACCGAGCTCGTGGAGGCAGCGGCCCGCAGCGGACGCCCCGCCCGGGCCGCCGAGGCCGCGCGGCAGCTCGGCGTGCTGGCGCGGGAGAGCGGCACCGACTGGGCGCTCGGGGTCGCCGCGAGCGCCCGCGCCCAGGTGAGCGAGGGTGCCGACGCCGAGGAGGCGTACCGGGAGTCGGTCGAGCGGCTCGGCCGGACGGAGGTCCGGGTGATGCTGGCGCGTGCCCACCTGCTGTACGGCGAGTGGCTGCGCCTGGGCAACCGCCGCGTGGACGCCCGTGAGCAGCTCGGGGTCGCGTACGAGATGCTCAGCGAGATGGGGGCGGAGGCGTTCGCGGAGCGGGCCCGGCGCGGTCTGCAGGCCGCCGGGGAGACGGTCCGCCGGCGTCTGCCCCAGCCGTACACGGTGCTCACCCCGCAGGAGTCCCACATCGCCCGGCTCGCCGGGGAGGGGCTGACCAACCCGCAGATCGGCACGCAGCTCTTCATCAGCCCGCACACCGTCGAGTGGCACCTGCGCAAGGTCTTCCAGAAGCTCGGCATCGTCTCGCGCAAGCAGCTCCGCGGGCCGCTCCTGGAGCGGGCGGTGGCCACGGCCTGAGCCGAGGGCGGCTCGCTACGCCCGCGGCACCTGGATCCCGTACTGCGAGACCTTCCGGTAGAGCGTGGCCCGGCTCATGCCGAGGTCGTCGGCGGCGGCCTGCATGGACGGCCCGTACCGGCTCAGCACCCGCACGATCTCGTCCCGCTCGAACGCCTCGATGCGGGACAGCCGGCGCGAGGTGCCCGACAGGATCTCTGGCGGCAGGTGCCGCAGGTCCACGACGTCGGCGCGGGTCGCCGCGAAGCGGACGGCGTCGGCCAGGGCGCGCACGTTGCCGGGCCAGGGGTGGTTGCCGAGCGCGCGCCCGGCGGCGGGCGTGAACGCGATCTCGTGCCCCCGCAGGCGATGGGCGAGGTGCCGGGCGAGCGGGAGCACGTCGTCGGGCCGGTCGCGCAGGGGCGGGACCTCCACCAGGGACTCGACCAGGGAGGCCAGCGGCGCGGGGATGCCCTCGAAGCTCTCGGCGGTGATCGCGAACCCGACGCGCCGGGCCGCGTCGCCGCCGCCGTGCGCGCGGGCGGCGAGCACCAGGTCGCGCAGCCGCTCGGCGGCCCAGAGCGGCAGGCTCTCGACTCCGCGGAGGATGACGGCGGTGTACGGCTTGTCGAGCTCGGGGGTCCAGAGGTCGAGCCAGGCGTCGATGTCCTGCGGCGCGGGCGCCCGGGCCGCGAGGATCCGGTCCCCCGGCCGCACCGACCGTTGGGCCTGGGCGAGGAGCGTGGCGCGGCCGGACCCGGGTTCGCCGACCGCGGCGACGACCCGGCCCTCGGCGACGCCGGAGCTCGCCCGCGCCAGGCTCTCGGCCCACGGCGCGGACAGTCCGTCCAGGGTGCCGGCGCCCGGCTCCGGCCGCGGCTTCTCGATCCGGAAGACCTCGCCGCGCGGCTGCGGCCGCGGGTGCTGCCCGCGGGACCGGGCGAGCATGAGGGCCGCCGTGGTCCCCGCGGCCGACTGGGCGAGCGCCAGCAGCAGGTCGTTCGACGTGTCGGACCAGGTGGTGAGGTTGACGGCGCCCTCCACCCGCCCGGTGAGCGGGTCGAGCACGGGCGCGGCGGCGCACGTGTAGGTGCACAGGCTCAGGGCGTAGTGCTGGTCGGCGCGCACCACGGTGGGTGCCCGGTCGGCGAGCGCCAGCCCGAGCCCGTTGGTGCCCGCCTCGCGCTCGCCGTACGAGAAGCCGGGCGCCAGGTGCACGGCGTCGAGCGACCGCAGGAGGGACCGGTCGCCGCTGAGCCGGTTGAGCACCAGCCCGTCGGCGTCGGTGAGAATCAGGCTGACCGGCTCGTCCACGAGGGTGCGGTGCAGGTTGGTCAGCACCTCGCGGCCGCACTCGAAGAACAGCGACTCGTCGTCGTAGGTGCCGGTGAACACCGGCTCGACGTCCTCCAGCGGGACGCCGTACTCCTCGCTGCGCTGCCAGGAGTCGAGCAGCCGCTGCGGCACGCGCACGACCGAGGCGTCGTGCAACCGCGCCCGCTCCGGCAGGTGCCCTTCGCGCATCGCGAGCCTCCGTCAGTCCGTCCCGGCGTGCGGCGGCCCACGCTACCGCCGGGCCTCGTTCGCCGCCGTCCGGGGCGCCGTCTCAGATTGAGACACCGGACCCCTGCCGTGCCGCCCGGGCCGCGCATACGTTCGCGGAAGTCGGTGTCGACGAGGTCACCGAGGACGGAGAACAGCATGTACACCAAGGACGGCGAGCGCTACTTCATCGTCGACGCGCACATCGCCCTGTGGGACGCGCGGCCGGAGAACCAGCGCAACATCCACGGCAGGCAGTTCATCGACTGCTTCTACGACTACCACGCGAACCTGTCGCCGGACTCGGAGAAGTGGACGTACGAGGAGTACCTGTACCAGGGCGGCGAGCGCCTGATGCGGGACCTCTTCGAGGACGGCTGCGTGGACCACGCCATCTTCCAGCCGGCGCACCTCGGTGAGTTCTACGTCAACGGGTTCGGGCAGACCGAGGAGGCGTTCGCCCTCGCGCAGGCGAACCCGGACCGGCTGACGTACAACCACCACTTCGACCCGCGCAACGGCGAGGCGGGCCTGGACCGGCTCCGGGCCGACGCCGAGCGGATGAACCTCAAGGGCGTGAAGCTCTACACCGCGGAGTGGCACGGCGAGTCGCGCGGCTACAAGCTCAGCGACCCGTGGGCGTACCGGTACTTCGAGGCGTGCCGCGAGCTGGGCATCACCAACATCCACGTGCACAAGGGCCCCACTATCCGGCCGCTGGACCGCGACGCGTTCGACGTCGCGGACATCGACCACGTGGCGTCCGACTTCACGGACCTGAACTTCGTGGTGGAGCACGTGGGCCTGCCGCGGCTGGAGGACTTCTGCTGGATCGCCACGCAGGAGCCGAACGTGCACGGCGGCCTGGCCGTGGCGATGCCGTTCATCCACACGCGGCCGCGCTACTTCGCGCAGATCATGGGCGAGCTCCTGTACTGGGTGGGCGAGGACCGCATCCAGTTCTCGTCCGACTACGCGCTGTGGACGCCGCGCTGGCTGGTCGAGGCGTTCGTGGACTTCCAGATCCCGGACGACATGTCGGCCGAGTACGGGCCCATCACGACGGCGCAGAAGAAGAAGATCCTCGGCCTGAACGCCGCGAAGATGTACGGCATCGAGGTGCCCCAGGAGCTGCGGCTGCCCGACGCCGGCGAGCCCGCCGTCGGGCCGCGCGAGCCGGAGCGGGCCGACCTGGCGGCGGCGCGATGAGCACGCTGACTCGGGTGCACGCCCCCGCGCCGACAGAGGCCGACGTGCGCCGCGCGCTGGACGCCGTCCTCGACCCGGAGCTGGACGAGCCGGTCACGGACCTCGGGTTCGTGCGGTCGATCGCGCTCGACGGCGGCCGCGTCGAGGTGCACCTGCGGCTGCCCACGTCGTTCTGCTCGCCGAACTTCGCCTACCTCATGGCGTCCGACAGCAAGGACGCCCTGACGGCGCTGCCCGGCGTGACGCACGTCGTCGTCGAGCTCGACGACCACCACGACTCGGCGATCATCAACGCGGGCCTCGCCGCCGACGCCGGGTACCGGGGCACGTTCCGGCACGAGGCGGACCGCGACCTCGACGAGCTGCGCGAGACGTTCCGGCGCAAGGCCCACACGGCGGCCATGGAGCGCGCCCTGACCGCGCTGCTCCGGGCCCGGCCCACCCTGCCGGAGACCGAGCTGGGCCAGATCCGCCTCTGGGACCTCCCGGACGACGCGACGACGGCGGCGCTGCTGCGCCGCCGGGCCGCGATCGGCCTGCCCGGCGACGCCGACGCGCTGGTGCTGGTGGACCACGACGGCGTCGGCCACGCACCCGAGCAGGTGCCCCTGGCGCTGCGCCGGGCCCGGTCCACCCGGATCTCCGTGGACGGCAACGCCCACTTCTGCCGCGGTCTGCTGCGCACCCGCTACCCCGGGTCCGAGAAGGACCAGTCCCCCACCAAGGAGCACACCCCATGACCAGGATGCGAGCCGTCCAGGTGGTCGGCTACCACCAGAACCTCGAGCTGACCGAGGTCGACGTCCCCGAACCCACCGGGCCGTTCGACGTCGTCGTCAAGATCGGCGGGGCCGGCGTCTGCCGCACCGACCTGCACATCCTCGAGGGGCAGTGGGCGCAGAAGTCCGGGGTGACCCTGCCGTACACGATCGGGCACGAGAACGCCGGGTGGGTGCACGCCGTCGGCAGCGCGGTGACCAACGTCGCCGAGGGCGACAAGGTGATCGTGCACCCGCTGATCACCTGCGGCCTGTGCCGCGCGTGCCGGTCCGGCGACGACGTGCACTGCGCGGTCAGCGCCTTCCCCGGCATCGACACGCACGGCGGGTACGCCGAGTACCTGCGCACCTCGGCGCGCAGCGTGGTGCGCATCGACGACCGGCTGGAGCCGTCCGACGTCGCCGCGCTCGCCGACGCCGGCCTGACGGCGTACCACGCGGCGGCGAAGGCGGCCCGGCGGCTGACCGCCCGCGACCGGTGCGTGGTCATCGGCGCCGGCGGTCTGGGCCACATCGGCATCCAGGTGCTCAGGGCGCTCACGCCGGCCGAGCTGATCGTCGTCGACCGCAACCCCGACGCGCTCAAGCTCGCCCTGGACATCGGGGCCGACCACGGCGTCGTCGCAGACGGCGCGCACGTCGAGGAGGTGCTCGCGGCGACCGGCGGGAGCGGCGCCGAGGTGGTGGTCGACTTCGTCGGCGAGGGCGGGGCGACGTCCGAGGGCCTGCGGATGCTGCGCGAGGCCGGCGACTACCACGTGGTCGGGTACGGCGAGAACATCGACGTGCCGACCATCGACGTCATCTCCAGCGAGATCAACATCGTCGGCAACCTCGTGGGCTCGTACAACGACCTGTGCGAGCTGATGGTGCTCGCCGCCCGCGGCGCGGTCACGCTGCACACCGCGAAGTACGCCCTCGACGACTTCCAGTCGGCGATCGACGACCTGGACGCGGGCCGGGTGCGCGGGCGCGCCATCCTGGTGCCGTGAGACCCGCCGCCCCGGCCGCGCGTACGATCCGAAGCGATGACCCGTGACGAATCGTCCGCGCTGGCCGCGGCCCTGCAGACCGCCCTGCCCGACGGCGCCGTGCTCACCGGCGGCGCCGACGTCGAGCGCTACGCCCATGACGACGCCGAGTGGGCCGACTACACGACGCCGGCCGCCGTCGTGCTGGCCACGAGCCTGGACGACGTCGTCGCCACGGTCCGGATCGCCGGCGAGCACGGCGCCCCCGTGGTGCCGCGCGGCGCCGGGACGGGTCTGTCGGGCGGGGCGAACGCGATGGCCGGCGCCGTGGTGCTGTCGCTGGAACGGATGACCCGCATCCGCGAGGTCGACGCGGCCGAGCGCTACGCCGTCGTCGAGGCCGGCGTGCTCAACGACGACCTGCGCCGGCACGTCGCGCAGCACGGGCTCTGGTACCCGCCGGACCCGGCGAGCCAGGCCATCTCGACGATCGGCGGCAACGTCGCCACCAACGCGGGTGGCCTGTGCTGCGTCAAGTACGGCGTCACGCGCGACTACGTGCTCGGCCTGACGGTGGTGCTCGCCGACGGCTCGGTCGCCCGGCTGGGGCGCACCACCGCGAAGGGCGTCACCGGCTACGACCTGACCGGTCTGCTCGTCGGCTCCGAGGGCACGCTGGGCATCATCGTCGAGGTGACGCTCAAGCTCCGTCCGCTGGGCGGCCGCGAGGACCGCGCGATCGTGGGCTGGTTCCCCTCGCTGGCCGACGCCGGCAACGCGGTGGCCGCCGTCTCGGCCGCCGGGATCGTGCCCGCCGCGCTGGAGCTCATCGACAGCACGTGCCTGCGCGCCGTCGCCGACTGGCAGGACTGGACGCTCCCCGAGGGCGCCGCCGCGCTGCTGCTGGCCAAGGTCGACGAGCCGGGGGCCGCGGGCGAGGCGCTCGCCGAGCGGGTCGCCGGCCTCTTCGAGAAGGCGGGCGGCACCCAGGTGGAGCGCGCCTTCGCGCCCGACGAGGTGGACCGGCTGTTCCTCGCCCGCCGCCTCGCCTACCCCGCGCTGGAGCGGCTCGGCCCGGTGCTCACCGAGGACGTCTGCGTGCCGCGCGGCGCCGTGCCCGAGATGCTGGGCCGCATCGAGCGCATCGCGCGCGACGCCGACGTCGTGATCGCGAACATCGCGCACGCCGGCGACGGCAACCTGCACCCGCTGATCATCGCGCCCGACGGCGACGACGCCGCCAAGGCCCGCGCCAAGGCGGCGTTCGACCGGATCGTCGACGAGTGCCGGGCGCTGGGCGGCACGGTCACCGGCGAGCACGGCGTCGGCCTGCTCAAGCTCGCGGGCGCGGCGGCCGAGCTGAGCCCGGCGGTGCTCGCGATGCACCGGGCGGTCAAGGACGCGCTGGACCCGCGGGGGCTGCTCAACCCGGGCAAGGCGTTCCCGGCCGCGGGCTGACGCGGCCGGGCACCGCCGCGCGCTGACGCCTTACCGACCATGCACCTGCTGCCAGACCGGAAGCGAATCTGGCAGCAACTGCATGGTCGGTAGTTCCGCCACCCCTGGCCCAACGCGACAAATCACCCCTAAACTGACGTCCGCGTGGTTGAAACGTTGCAACGGAGCTCGCTTCTCACCCGATCGCAGCCGCCTGGAGGCGTCATGGCCCTGGACCGCAGAACGTTCCTGAAGACCGCCGGCGTCGCGTCGACGGCAGCCGTGTTTCCCGCCGGGCCCCGCCAGCACGAAGGCCCCGGCGACGTGCGCCTCGCCGGCCCCCTCGTCGAGAAGAAGACCAGCCCCCTCGGGATCGACGTCGACCGCCCCAGGTTCTCGTGGACCGTCGAGTCCGGCCGGCGCGGCGTGGAGCAGGAGTCGTACCGGCTGCGGGTCAGCACCCGCGGGCCGCGGCCGCGCCAGGTGTGGGACAGCGGCGTCGTGCCGTCCCGCGAGTCCGCGAACGTCGAGTACGCCGGGCCCGCGCTGGCCCCCGCGACGGAACACACCTGGCGGGTCGACGTCGTGACCAACCGCGGCCGGAGCACCACGACGTCGTCGTTCCGCACCGGGCTGTACGCCGACGCCGACTGGGCCGGGGCCGAGTGGATCGGCAACGAGCGTGGCCCGGACCAGGTGACCGACCTGCGGTTCGACGGCGCGGCGTGGATGTGGGCCGCCGAGGGCGAGCTGCCCGGCCAGGACCGGGCGTTCCGGATCACGCCGTCCGCTCCCGCGGGCGCGGCGGCCACGAGGGCCGAGGTGCTGATCACCGCCGACGACGCGTTCACGCTCTGGGTCGACGGCGCCGAGGTGGGCCGCACCGAGCCCGCCGAGAACGGCTGGCAGGCCGCCCGCTTCTACGCGGCCGACCTGTCCGGCGGCCCGGGCGGCGGCACGGTGCTCGCGGTGCGCGGCGCCAACGACGCTGTCAGCGCGGGCGCCGTGCTCGCCGTCGTCCGCCTCACGTACTCGGACGGGACCACCGCGACCCTGACCAGCGGGGACGGCTGGAAGGCCGCCACCACCTTCGAGGCGGACTTCGCCCGGCCGGACCTCGACGACTCCGGCTGGGACCAGGCCGCCCAGATCGCGACCTACGGCTCCGGGCCCTGGGGCAGCGGGGTACGCCTGCCGACGCCGGACCCGCTGCCGGCGCCGCTGCTGCGCAAGGAGCTCGACGTCCGGGCGGGCCTGCGACGCGCCACCCTCTACCTGGCCGCGGGCGGGTACGCGCACGTGTCGCTGAACGGCCGGCCCGCCGACGACCAGGTGCTCGCGCCGGGCTTCTCCGACTACGACGACACCGTGCAGTACACGGCCACCGACCTGACGCGCGGGCTGCTGCAGGGCCGCAACGCGCTGGGCGTCGAGCTCGGCCGCGGCTTCTACGGCATGACGGGCAGCAACGTGTGGCGGTGGGAGGCGCCGCCATGGCACGACGAGCCCGTGGTCCGGGCGGTGCTGCGCCTGGAGTACGCCGACGGCGTCGTCGAGCAGGTGGTCACGGACGCGACCTGGCGCCTCCACGCGGGCCCCACGGTGTTCGACGACCTCTACGGCGGGGAGGCCTACGACGCGCGCCGCACCCTGCCGGGCTGGGACACGGCCGGGTTCGACGACGACGCGTGGGCCGCAGCCACCGTGGCGTCCGGCCCGCGCGGCGCGCTGGTCAACCAGCGGCAGCAGCCGGTCAAGGTGGTCGAGTCGCTGCCCGCCGTCGAGGTCACGGAGCCCGAGCCGGGCGTGTACGTGGTGCGGTTCCCGCGCGTGCTCGCGGGCTGGGTGCGGTACGCCGTCACGGGTCCGGCCGGGGCCACGGTCCGGGTCGCGCACGGCGAGAAGCTGACCACCGCCGGGCGCGTGAACCTGAGCAACAACGGCGGCTTCCAGGCGGGGTTCCAGACCGACCGGTTCACCCTGGCCGGCACCGGGCAGGCGGAGACGTGGGAGCCGCGGTTCTCGTACAAGGGCTTCCAGTACATCGATGTCACCGGGTGGCCGCAGGACGGCCCGCCGCCGCCGGAGGCGTTCACCGCGAAGGTGGTGCACACGGCCGCCGCCGAGACGGGCACGTTCGACAGCTCCAGCGAGATCATGAACCGCACCCACCGGGCCGTGGTGGACACCCTGACCAACAACATCCACGGCATCCCGACCGACACCCCGATGTTCGAGAAGAACGGCTGGACCGGCGACGCCGCCGTCGGCGCGGAGATGTTCCTGCTGAACCTGGACGTGCACGAGCTGTTCGCCAAGTGGCTGCGCGACGTGCACGAGACCCGGGACGAGCAGGGCCGGCCGCTGGTCATCGCGCCGAGCTCCGGCGACTGGGGCGAGTGGGGCGTGTGCCCGCCGTGGCACGCGGCCTACGTGATGATCCCCTGGTGGCTCTACCAGTACGGCGCCGACCGGCGGGTGCTGACCGAGTGCTACGACGGCATGAAGCGGTACGTCGACCTGGAGTTCGACCGGTCCCAGGGCGGGATCGTCCCGGACGCGCGCCTGGGCGACTGGGTCAGCCCGGAGGCGAGCCCCGCCGGCGGCAACGCGCCGGAGGACCTGCGCGTCTCGGCCACGGCGTTCCTGTACTCGATGATGCTGTTCATGCGGCGCAGCGCCGGGTTCCTCGGCAAGGCCGCCGACGTCGAGCACTTCGCCCGGAACGCCGCCACGGTCAAGGCCGCCTTCAACGCCGAGTTCCTCGACGCCGACGCCGGGTTCTACCGGGGCGACGGCGACCGGGGGTACCGGCAGACGCACAACGTGCTCGCCGTGGAGTTCGGCCTCGTGCCCGACGCCGCCACGACTACGCGGGTGGTCGACAGCATCGTCGCGGACGTGCGCGCCAAGGGCACCACGCTCAACACCGGGGTGCTGGGCACCAAGTGGCTGCTGCCGGTGCTGACCCGGCACGGGCACGCCGACGTCGCCTACGAGCTGGCCACCCAGACCCGGTACCCGAGCTGGGGCTACCTGATCGAGCACGGCGCCACCACGATGTGGGAGCACTGGTCGCTGGAGGCGCGCTCGTACGGGCACTACTTCCTGGGCACCGTGGACGACTGGTTCTACCAGCACGTCGCGGGCATCCAGGCCTCGCCCGAGACCGGCTACCGGGACATCACGATCGCCCCCGCGGTCACCGAGCACCTCGACCGGGCGGCGGCGTCCGTCCGGACGCCGTTCGGGCGGGTCGCCAGCGAGTGGCGGCGCACGGGCGGCCGGCTCCGGCTGGACGTGACCGTCCCCGTCGGATCGACGGCGACGGTACGCCTGCCCGCCTCCGGCCCGGACGCCGTCACCGAGCAGGGCCGCCCGCTGGCGCACGCCGAGGGCGTCGCCGGCGTGTCGACCGAGGACGGCGTGGTGCTGGTGCGGGTCGCGTCCGGCCGGTACGCGTTCGCCGCCTAGTCGCCGCCCCGGGCCTCCTCGAACCACTCCGGCGGCGAGAACTGGGACAGCGAGAGCTCGGCGCCGAACGGGTCCCGGATCGCTGCCTCCTTGGTCCACTCGGTCTCCTGTCGCGCCAGGACGGTCGCGCCCGCCCGCTCCGCGGCGGCGGCGGACGCGTCCCGGTCGGCCACGGAGAAGGTCACGGACCAGTGCGCGGGGCCGTCGGCCCGCAGGATCCCGGCCGCGACGTCCGCGAACCCGTCCGGCGCGCCCTCCTGCCGCTCGTAGATGCCCGGGTCGAAGGTGCGGGCCAGGTGGTCGCCGTACCCGGGCACACGCAGCATGCCGCCGCCGAGGTCCGCGTAGTGCTCCCAGCCGAGCAGCGGGCCGTAGAAGCGCAGCGCGGCGTCCATGTCCGGCGTGTGCAGGTTGCTGAAGTTCCACGTGCCCGGCGCGTTGACGGACTGCGCGCCGGGGCGCGTGCCCGCCTGGACCAGCCGGCAGGTCGCGCCCTGCGGGTCGACGATCCGGGCCATCCGCCCGGCCGGCTCCCCCGGCGGCCCGACGTCCTCGGGCCCCGAGCTCACGATTCCGCCCAGCTCGACGACCCGGGCAGCCGCGGCGTCGGCGTCGTCCACGGCGATGTAGGTGTGCCACAGGACCTCGCCGTCGAAGCCCGCCGACGGCGTCCCGATGGCACCGACCGCCGTGGCGTCCGTGCCGTCGAGCGACGCGACGACGTAGCGCCCGGGCGCGCCGGGCGGCAGCCGCTCGGTGTACCGCCAGCCGAACAGGTCGGCGTAGAAGGCGAGCGCCGCGTCGACGTCGTGCGTCTCCAGGTCGATCCAGCTCGGCACTCCGTGGGGGTAGGTACGCACCGGGGTGGTGGGTGTGTCAGCCATGACGTCCTCCAGGTCGGGTCCACTACCCCCGATCCTGCCTCCCGCCACTGACATCCGCTGCCGGCGTCACCCTCCCGGGCGTCAGCGGCCCCGGCGTGCCTCGATCCCGTCGAGCACCACGCCGAGCCCGTAGGCGAAGTCGTCGCCGTCGGCCGGCCCGCGCTCCCGGTAGGCCTGGTAGAGCGCCTGGAGCCGCGGGTACCGCTCCGCCGCGGCCTCGGCGGCCTCGAGCGCGTCCGCCCGGGGCCCTTCCTCCCCGGCGCCCCGCCGGGACGCGGCGGCCTCGGCGCCCGCCATGCCCGTGACGTAGGCCAGGACCGTGCCGAGCGAGCGGTCGGCCGGAATCAGGTCGAACCCGGCTGCCTCGAACAGCGCGAGCATCCGGTCGGACACGCGCATCAGGTGGGGCCCGCGGTAGGTCACGCCCACCTCGTCGAGGACCGAGGTGATCCACGGGTGGCGCAGGATCGCGGCCCGCAGGTTCGACGCGCAGGCGGTGACCGCGGCGCGCCAGCCCGCCGGATCCTCGACGTCCGGCACCACGATCTCCCCGTAGACCTCGTCGACCACCAGCTCCATCAGCTCGTCCTTGGTGGAGACGTGCCAGTAGACGGCGGTCGCCGCCGCCCCCACCCGGGTCCCCAGGCGGCGCATGCTCAGCGCGTCGAGCCCCTCCTCGTCGAGCAGCGCCAGCGCCTCGGACACGATCTGGTCCAGGCTCAGCGCCGGCTCGCCCTTGCGGCGTCGGCCCGCGCGCGACCGTGGCGGCGCGGCTGCTTCGTCCGGCATACGTCCCCCTGCTCGATCCTCGGTGAGGTTCCCACCCTACGACAATTGCACAGCGTTCAGTTTAATTGTACGGTGTTCAATATGAACTTCGACCTCAGCCACTGGCAGACCCGGCTCGACCAGCTCGCGGCCACCCACCACGTCCCCGGAGCCACCCTCGCCGTCCTCACCGGTGGCGAGATCCACGAGCTCGCCACCGGGCGCCTGCACACCGGGACCGGCGTCGAGACCACCACCGACTCGCTGTTCCTGACCGGCTCGGTCGCCAAGGTCTACACGGCGACGGCGATCGCCCGGCTCGCCGACGAGGGGCGGCTCGACCTGGACGCCCCGGTCCGCGCGGTCCTGCCCGACTTCACCGTCGCCGACCCCGAGGCGTCCAGGACCATCACGCCGCGCCAGCTGCTCTCGCACACCAGCGGCCTCACCTGCGACTTCAACTACGACGGCGGACGGGGCGACGACTGCCTCGAACGCTTCGTGGCGGCGGCCGCGACGTTCCCCCTCGACTGCCCGCCCGGCATGGTGTCGTACTCGAGCGTCGGCTACGTCGTGCTCGGCCGCATCATCGAGGTGCTCACCGGCACGACCTGGGACCAGGCCCTGAAGGACCTGCTGTTCGCGCCGCTCGGGATGACGCACTCGATGACGCTGCCCGAGGAGGCGCTCGCCTTCCGCACCGCCATGAGCCACCTCGGCGAGCCCGGCGCCTACCCGGAGCCGGCGCCGGCCTGGGACCTCATGCCGCGCGCCGCCGGGCCCTACGGCCGGGTCATCACCAGCGCCGCCGACATGGTCCGCCTCGCCCGGATGCACCTCGACGGAGGTTCCACGCCCGACGGCGGCCGGGTCCTGTCCGCCGGCGCGGTCGAGGAGATGCAGCGCCGGGTCACCGGCGTCCCCGACAAGTGGACCGTGAGCGCCGACGGCTGGGGGCTCGGCTGGACGCTCTACGACTGGGACGGCATCCCCGGGTACGGCCACGACGGCGCCGCCATCGGCCAGTACGCCTACCTGCGCGTGGTGCCGCACGCCGGCGTCGCCGTCTCGCTGCTGACCAACGGCGGAGGCGCCCGGCAGCTCTACGGCGACCTGCTCACGGAGCTGCTCGCCGAGCTGGCCGGGGTCACCATGCCCGGAGCCTTCGAGCCCGCGGCCGAGCCGCCCGCCGTCGACCTCACGCCCCACGTCGGCGTCTACCGTCGCGAGGGCGTCCGCATCACCATCTTCGAGCAGGACGGCGAGGGACGGGTGCGCTACGAGTTCATGGACGACATGGCCGGGCTCTCCCCCGCCATCGAAGGGCAGCTGCTCCCGCTGTCGAGCACCGTGTTCGCCGCCACCGGCGCCGGCCCGTCCTTCAGCGAGGGCTACATGCCCGTCGTGTTCGCGACCCTCCCCGACGGGAACGCCTGCTGCTACATCGGCATGCGGTGCGCACCGAGGATCGCCGGGTGACCCCGCGTCGGTAGCGCGCCGAGTAGTGGTTCGGCGTGCGGTCCCCGGGGGCGGACGGCGCGGGCCGGTCAGCCCTCTGACGTCGCGCGTGCGGCCAGGTGCCGCTCGACGTCGGCCAGCAGGAGCGCGCACCGGGCGACCGTGGGCGGGCTGTCGCCGAGCCGCTCCCGGTCCAGCACCTCGCGGGCCGTGACCACCGACCCGGGCGGGAACTGCTGCCAGGTGAGGTCGATCGCGACCGTGCCCGCCCCGACCGGCAGCTCGCTCCAGAAGTGCACCTCGTCGCGCACCGGGGTCCGCACGACGCCCTTGACGATCTCGCTCGCCGGGAGGAAGTGCTGCACCACGCGCGACGTCGGATAGCACTGGCCGAGCGCCGGGTTGCCCGGCTCCCAGACGCCGCCGTACGAGGTGCGCGGGCTCCACGAGGCCTCGAGCGCCTCGCGCAGGGCGATCAGGTCGACGTCACGGTGTGTCGGCACGCGGCCATGGTGGCACAGCCGATTGCGCGGCCCGACGGCGGACCGGTAGCGTCTGCGGTGATCGTGAACCGACCGCAGGAGGTGAGACCCGTGAACGCAGTGACCGCACCGGGTGCTCCCCCGCAGTCCACGATCCCAGCGGCGATCTAGTCGCCACGGGAGCGCCGCACCGGCTTTTCGCGAAAGGCGACTCCCATGAACACCACACCCTCTTCCGCTGTGCCCTCTACTGCTGTGCCCGACGACTCCCGCGCACTCGTCCTCGGCGGCGGCGGCTCGACCGGCAACGCCTGGCTGATCGGCGTCGTGGCCGGCCTGTACGACGCCGGCCTCGACGTGACCGACGCCGACCTGACCGTCGGGACGTCGGCCGGCTCGACCGCCGCGGCCCAGTTCGGCGGAGCTACTCCCGCCGAGCTGTACGCCGCCGTCCTCGCCGCCCCGGCACCCGCCGGCGCCAGGCCGGCACAGGACCCCGCGCGGGTCCGGGCAGCGGCCGACCAGATGGAACGCACCCGCCGGATCATGACCGAGTCCGCGGACGTCGCCGACATGCGCCGCGGGCTGGGCGCGGCGGCGCTCGACCTACCCGGCACGTCGGACGAGTCCGTACAGGCACAGTGGCGCACCACCGTCGCCGCCCGCCTGCCCGACCAGCAGTGGCCGCACCGGACGGTGCTCCTCACGGCGGTCGACGCCGGCACGGGCGAGCCGGTCGTGTTCGACCGGCACAGCGGCGTCGGCCTGGCGGACGCCGTCGCGGCGAGCTGCTCCAGCGGCTTCGCGTACCGCATCGGCGAGCGCCGGTACATCGACGGCGGCTACCGGGCCAACGCCGAGAACGCCGACCTGGCGACGGGGTACGCGCGCGTGCTCGTGCTGTCCCCGTTCGGCGGCCGCACGCGGACCCCGGCCCACTGGGGCCTCGACCTCGCCACGCAGGTGAGCGCGCTGCGTAGCGGAGGCAGCCGGGTCGTGACGGTCTTCCCGGGCCCCGACGCCGAGCACATGTTCGGCGCCAACGCGATGGACTACTCGCTGCGCCCGGCCGCCGCACGGGCCGGGCTCGACCAGGGCAGGGCCCTGGTCGGGCAGGTGGCCGAGCTCTGGCGCTGAGCTAGGGCGCCGATCGCCCGCGGTGCCGTCGCACCGCGGCGCGGTTGGCGCAGCGCACCGAGCAGTACCGCTGCCGGCCGTTGCGGGTCACGTCGACCACGACGTTCGTGCAGGGCTCCGACGCGCAGCGCGCCAGCCGGTGCATGCCGCGCGTGACGAGGTGGAGGGAGGTGCCCACGCCGATCACGGCCCGCAGCACCGCGGACAGCACCTGGTTCTCGTCCCGGTAGTGCAGGTGCCAGCCCTCGCCGTCGTGGTCGGTCAGGCGCGGGTAGGCCGCCACGGCGGCCATCTGCGCGTTCAGCAGCGCGGCGCGCTGCTCGGGGTCCGGCGTGTCCACGACGCGCAGCCAGTCGTCGATGGCCTGGCGTGAGTGCGCGTGGTCCGCGGGCTCCTCGCGGAACTCCATCGTCATGCCGAACTCGCGGGTGCGGGCCTCGATCCCCGCCCGGTCGTCCGGCCAGTCGTTGGCCAGGGAGGCGGCGAGCAGCACGGCGTACTCGCCGTAAGGGTTGAGATGCACAAGGCCATTACAGCATCGTGGGCGGCATGACGACGACCGAACACTCGTGGACGACGGACTCGCGCCACCCCACCTCGGCGGGCTGGGTGCTCTACGTGCGGTGCACCGGCTGCGGGGCGCACCGCGTGGACCTGCAGGCCCGCACGGACGCGCCGCCGGCCGCCCTCAGC